>JAZGDX010000170.1:0-4727 GCA_036478305.1 Bacteroidota bacterium | reverse complement strand
TCATTGCGGAACTGGGATCGACTCGACTGAGCTCCCCATAGAGAGCCTCTTTCCCTTCGTCCCGGAGACGCTGGTAGAGTTTCTTCCGGAGTGCTGCATCGGCGCCGGGTCCCTCAAACAGACCATCCACCAGGGCTCGAACGTACAGGCCGGAACCACCGACAACGATCGGAGTTTTCCCCCTGCCGAGGATGTCGGCAACGACCTCTCGGCTTTTCCGGCTGTACTCGCCGGCATTGAAATCTTCATTCGGATTGATCTCGTCGACGAAGAAGTGCTTGGTCTGTGAGAGTACAGCGGCTTCAGACTTCGCCGTTCCGATGTTCATATACCGGTAGATCTGTCGGGAATCAGCCGATATAATTTCGCCGTCGAGCGATGAAGCAAGGAGGAGGGAAATAGGGGTTTTTCCAGAGCCGGTGGGACCTACGAGAACAAGCAATTGTTTCCGCATCGCGCGATGTCACCATCAATCAACAACGGGGAATCAATCGATGCGATCACGCTTCGGGAACGTTCGCATCCGGTCGAACTCATGAACCTCGCCTAATCTGTCTTCCACCCTTTTGTTCCGATTAAGGGGACGAACTTGAAGCCGTAGATTTCCTTCGTGTCGAATCTTTCCCCAACCCTGTGCATAACGTGTAGACGCTGGATATCCAGGTCGCCGATCGGAATGACCAGTCGACCGCCATCAGCCAGCTGCTTGAGGAGCGGATCCGGGATGCACGGCGCTCCGGCCGTGACGATAATACCGTCGAACGGCGCGAATTCCGACCATCCAATCGTCCCATCGCCCACTTTGGTTGCAACCCGATACGCAAGTCTGTCAAACAACTTTCGCGCCTCCTCCAGCAACTGATGGATTCGCTCGATGCTGAACACTCGAGCGCCAAGCTCTACCAGGATGGCCGCCTGATATCCGGACCCCGTTCCGACCTCCAGGATCTTCTCCCCTTCCCGTACGTCCAGGCATTGCGTCATGAAAGCGACGGTGTACGGTTGCGATATCGTCTGGGAGCAACAGATTGGGAGTGCATTGTCCTCGTACGCACGATTGAGGAATGGCTCATCGACGAACAACTCTCGTTCTACCCTGCCAATAGCTCCCAGCACTCGCTCATCGGTTATGCCGCGATGTCGAAGGGAATCAACGAGTTCTTTCCGTTCTAATTCGAATCGCCCCATACGTGAACACTCCTCGCGCGGGCGTCATCCTGACGCTTTCAGATTCTCAAAGACTGTTTTCCATGAGCCTCTATGTTCGACGGTCACTCGATCCTTCAATTCCTTCCGCAATTCAGCCACTGTGAGGTCACGAGTGAGGACTCCATTCTCGGCGAGCGAAATCCCTCCCGTCTCCTCAGAAACTATCACAGAAAGAACGTCTGCCTGCTCGGAAATTCCAAGGCCAGCGCGATGGCGCATCCCGAGGACAGTGTGGCCCAGCTTCGTCGTGAGGGAGAGGGGAAGCGTACATCGTGAGGCCTCGATGATCCGGTCCTTGATGATAACCGCCCCGTCATGGAGTGGCGATTTTGGATTGAAGATTGAGAGCAGAAGCGATCGGCTTACTCTCGCCTGGAGCTGAATGCCCGACTCCACGAACGTGCGCAACCCCGTCGCACGAACGATCACCATCAGGGCACCATGGCGTTTCTTGGAGAGCTCCCCTGCCGCCCCTGCGATTTCTTCAATGGACTCCTCGACGTCGAGCCGAAGGAACATGCGCACAACGGGATTTCTTCCGACGTGAACTAGCACACGCCGGATTTCTGGTTGAAACAGAACGATAAATGCAATCACCCAGACTTCCGTCAACGTCCGAAGGATCGACCCCATCGCCTTCATGTTGATTGCCTGAGTGATGAATGAAAAAGCCATTATGAGTATCAGTCCAACGAAGATCTGAGCGGCGATCGTCCCACGCATCATCATGTAGAGCTTGTAGAAGATGAAGGCCACAAGCACGATGTCAATGACATCGATGATCGTAACCGGTAAGAACCCGATTTTAAATAGTTCCACGCGCGTGACTCCTTCCTAGAGAGCTTTACCAAACCGGACGGCGTCCACCACTTTTGCAATCTGCTTCATCGCCGATACGTCGTGGACGCGCACTATGTTTGCTCCGTTCAGGATAGAGACAGCAACTGCGGCTGCAGTGCCCATTAGTCGTTGCTCGACCGGAAGCTCAAGAATAACGCCGATGAACGACTTTCGCGACGGTCCGACGAGCACGGGAAAACCGATCTGCTTGAGCTCCCGGAGTCCTCGCAAGATCTCAAGGTTGTCAATCAGCCTCTTTCCGAAGCCAATTCCCGGATCGACCATAATCTGTTGAATTCCGCGTTCGCGAGCTTTCTCGATTCCTTCCCCCAAATAGGCCATGACTTCTCGTATTACGTTCTGGTACGTCGGATTTCGCTGCATGGTTTTCGGGGTGCCCTTTATGTGCATCAGGATCACCGATGCTCCGTGATCTGCAACCACCCCCGGCATATCCGGATCGAAGTGAAATCCGCTGATGTCGTTCACGATCGTCGCACCGACCTCGAGCGCCCTCCGCGCAACGGCAGATTTCCACGTGTCAATGGAAATTGGAATAGCGACGATACCTTTCAATTCCTCGATAACAGGAATGACACGCCGCAGTTCCTCCTCGACGGAGATAGTTTCGGAGCCCGGACGTGTTGACTCCCCACCCACATCTACAAAATCCGCCCCTTCTGCCTCCATTTCTACGCCCCGGCGTACCGCGCTCTTAACATCAAGGTATCTTCCCCCATCAGCAAATGAATCGGGAGTCACATTCAAGATACCCATCAAATAGGAGCGAGTGGAGAAATCGTAGGATAGAGAACCGAAATCGTAGGTAGAGGTGTGGCCGCTGATAGCTGATGGGGCGATCGTCATCGAAATTGAGTCCTACTTCAAAAGAATATATTGAAATCCACCCAGACCTGCAACTGTCAATATCGGATCACAAAAAAAAATCCCTCCGAGCGAGACGAGGGAGGGACATAGCTACCCAAGGATTTGTCTTCACTCAGAAGGACACCGTTCGGCCTATCTTGTACGACCATTCTCCCTCAACATCTTTCGGGTCTCTCTCTTCGTTCGCTTGCGATTGTAGAGCGTCTTGGGGGACTCGATCTTAGGAGCTTTCTTCGGAACGGGGACTCTTCTTTTGGGTTTCTTCATGATATCGCTAGTACCAGGCCGCGTCACTACCCCACGACATACTTCACGTACCGCTCGTTGATGCGACCCCAGTGAAGACCCCCGAGAAAATTGTCGATATACTTTGCACGGGCCGGACCATCCTTGTGGTAGTAGGCGTGCTCGAACACGTCGCAAGAGATGAGGGGAATTCCGCCCCAGATAGCACCGTACTGATGTTCATCGACGAGAACATTGAGAAGCCGGCCGGAGTACAATCGATCGGACACGAGCAATGCCCATCCACTCAGTTTCGCCGAGACAGCTGCAGCTTTGAAATCTGCTTTCCACGCGTCAAACGAACCGAACTCTTTTTCGAGAGCGGGCAGGAGGTTAGTCGCCTTCTTCGGGTCTCCGTCTCCGCCGAGAACCTGCCAGTAAACATCGTGGAGCAGGGCACCCGAGTGGTTCCAAGTAAACCGGCGCTTCAGTTCGCCGATGTTACTGTAGTTACCGTTCGCAGTCGCCCGGTCCGCCGACTCCAATCCCTTCTCGATATTGTTCAACGCAGTCACGTAGCCCTTATGGTGCGTGTTGTAATGCCAATTACTCGTCTCAGGGCTGATTACGTTCGAAAGTATATTTTTGGCCTCTGCGTCTGTATACGGTCTCGGTTTGAATTTCCATTCGTATACCATGCTTCAACTCCTTTCAACTTGAAATTAGAGATTTGGTGGGTGAATTACTAAGTTCGTCGCACTTTGCGTATCCCGGTCTGCGAAATCTCCTTCATCCACTCCAGCTTCACGCCTTGTCGCAATAGTGAATTCCAGTCGCCGATGCGCCTCACGAAGAGACGCTTCCACAAGTGCTGAAGATTCCGCTCGACTGAAGATGAATCCCAGGTACTTTCCACCTTCCGGTAGAGGAACGAGAGTCTCCCCGAGATGAGCGGACATGATGATCTCCCCAATCCCCTCGACAGCCTTCGCCTCCTGCAGACCTCCGACTGAGGTGAGAATTCCAGCGCTCGGTATCGGTATCATCATTACTCCTGAAGACACGGCCTCACGCTCCAGGGATTCAATTTCCATCCCAAGCGCGTGGCGGAGAATTATCTCCTCCAATGAAACAACTCCGCGACCAGCGTCGGACAGGATATTTACGCTCTTGGTCGACCAATCGAATCGCAGCGCTCGAGAACAGAACCCTCCGATCGATCGTGCCGCAACTTCGATGATCCAGCATCCATCATCGTTGACGCGCACCTCCGCATGCACCGGACCTTCTGTAAGTCCGAGCGCCCTTAATGCCCTGGCCGTGCACGCAATGACGTCCTCCTGATTGGGATTGGGAAGTCGCGATGGTGTGACGTAAATCGATTCTTCGAAGTAGGGACCTTCGAGCGGATCCGGTTTGTCAAATAAGGCAAGGAGGTTGAGCTTTCCCTTCACGAGAAGCCCTTCGAGGGCCACTTCGGTTCCAGAAATGAAATCCTCGACAACACAGTGCTGTGAATCCACGTCGCGGGCAAATTCTGACTCTCCGAGAATCTTACCGAGCCG
>JAZGDX010000017.1:0-5224 GCA_036478305.1 Bacteroidota bacterium | reverse complement strand
TCCAGTTTGCTGGCAAGCATGAATCAACTCTGGATCGTGGTGTTCGTTGTCACAGGAAATTGGATATCTCTTGGGTGAGCCGTGGAGACAGCTTTGAGTGCCTTGGGGACTAGTTTCTCTCCTTTGGGAAGCATCCTTCGAGCGCAATCAGAATTGCTTCCAGTGAAAACTAAGTGGACATTGAGTCGGTTCCGAGGCCTAGTGAGAGGGAAGTCCTTGACAAAATCGATGAATCTCTTTAACTTTGAAAGCTTGCGTATACTCGCAGTAACTGAATGAATCTGAGAATGAAATTCGGGCTTCAGGAGGTGGTGATCGAGCTGAGCGATCGACACGCGATCAACATGCTGAGGACCCCGGGAAAACAACTCGCGACATCGGAGGCGGAGATTATCGACAAGGCGCTTGAATCCCCGGTCGGCTGTCCAGCGCTGGAAGAACTTGTTCGACCTCAGGACCATGTTGCCATCATCGTCCCTGACAAGACGCGCAAGTGTAAAGTCCATGTCGTTCTACCGATACTTCTGGAAAAGTTAGAGAAGCGAGGAGTGAAGCCCAAGAATATCTCTCTACTGTTCGCGAATGGAACTCACTCACAGCAAACGGAGACTCAAAAAAAATCGATCCTTGGGGAAACGGTTTACCAACGCTACATCAGTTATGAAAACGACGCTCGCAACGAGTCGGAGTTCACCGCTCTCGGAAAGACCAACCGTGGCACTCCAGTAACGATCCGTCAAGATGTTGCTAACGCCGATACAGTGCTAGTAGTCTCGGAGGTTATCCACCACTACTTTGCGGGATTCGGAGGAGGTGCAAAGATGGTCATGCCGGGGGTCGCCGCGTATCACTCCATCGTTCAGAATCACCGGTTGACACTGACGGAGGACGGGGATTTTCATCCGCTCTGTTTCGACGGCAGTCTCGAGGGAAACCCTGTTTATGAGGACATTGTCGACGCAGCTCAATACTACCCCCCGGTTTTCTTTATGGGCGTGCTCCTCAATGAAGACGGCGAAATTTTCCATGCATCCGCTGGAGACCTCATCCAGGCACATCGCGTGGAAGCATCGACCGCCGACGACTACTATTCCATTCCCGTGAGGGAATTGGCCGATATGGTAGTCGTGAGCGCCGGAGGCTATCCTCGAGATGTTAATTTCTTGCAGACTCATAAATCGATCCACCATGCACACTACGCAGTCAAACAAGGCGGAGTGATCCTCTGCGTAGCTGAATGCGCGGAAGGGGTAGGGTCTGAATCTTTGCTCGACTGGTTTCGGTTTTCCGACCGGAAGGAAATGACATACAGCTTGTTGAATCAATACACTTTGCACGGCCATACGGCACTGTCCCTTCGGAAGAAACTCGACACTGCGCATGTCGTGCTTCTCTCAACACTGCCGTCAGAATTGGTGACCCGTATGGGTCTGCTACCCACCTCGACTCCCACCGAGGCGATTCGGGTAGCCGAATCGTTCTTGCCTTCTCCATACAAGTGCTATGTCCTGGAGGAGGGCGGAAGGTCTTTGCCGCGGCACCTCACGGATTGATTTGGATGGTGATACTATGCCTTTGAAAGTGAAAGCTGATAAGAAGACAAAGATAAGCCTCTCCTCCCGTGGAATGACGATTGTGAAATCAAACGTGCTGTTCACAGGGCTGAAGGGACCGGTGCTGAACAAACTACTCACGAAATTCTCGGAACGGTCCTACGAAGCAGGCTCCCTGATATTTCAAGATGGAAGCTCCAGCAACCAGATCTTCATGATCTTGACGGGACGTGTGAAGATCTGGAAGAAAACGAAGTATGGAGGAGAAATTGTTCTGGCGATCCTCCATGAGAGGGACTTCTTTGGAGAACTGGAGGTCATTGACGTCCTTCCGCGTTCTGCCAACGCAGCCGCCATTGACGAGACAACGCTTGCCGTCCTCCCGAGGGCTGACTTTGACGCTCTGCTCAGGCAGCACCCACAAGCGACATTGAACTTGCTTCATTCGCTGTCGAACCGACTGCGGACCGTCGACGAGACGCTCATCCTCGAACTCGAGCGCCACACCGACGATGCATCCCGGCAGTTTGACCGTCTTCATACCCTCATTGAGGCCACGAAAAACGTCAACTCCACGATCGAAATCGATAAACTGCTTGGCGTCATCCTTGAAACCGCCCGGAAATCCGTCAACGCCGATCGCGGCACAGTGTACCTTATCGATGACCTGAAAGGAGAGCTTTGGTCAAAAGTGGCTCAGGGGGCAGATATGGTCGAGATTCGCCTGCCCATCGGCAAAGGACTGGCAGGCAGCGTCGCGCAGTCCGGAGAGGTCGTCAACCTGGTGAACGCCTACGAGGATTCGCGATTCAATCCCGAGATCGATATGAAGAGTGGGTACCACACTGAGAGCATGCTCACGATGCCGATGAAAGATAAGGACGGCAAGATCGTCGGTGTGTTTCAAATGCTGAACAAAGTAACTGGTACTGCTTTTACAGAGGAGGATGTTGAGTTCCTCGATGCACTGTCAGTTGGTGCGTCCATCGCAATCCAGAATGCAAAGATGGCCCAGGAACTCGTGAAGAGCGAGCGACTTTCCTCAATCGGTCAGATGGCGAGCGCGATCATCCATGACATCAAAAACCCGATGAACACAATTCGCGTGTACGCCCAGGTCATAAAGAAGAAATCGGGTAATGAGGAAGCCGTGAAGCTCGCTGATGAAATGATTCGTCAAGTCGATCGCCTCGTAAACATGCTGCAGGAGATTCTTGATTTTTCCCGAGGAGTAAGTGCGACAAAGTTCGAGAAAATTCCGCTCGGCGACGTTATGGAAGCGATCTTGGCGTTCATCGAGAAGGATCTTGTGAAACACAAGATCGAACTCGTCCGCGACCTGCGGTATACGGGTCCTATGGTCATGGACCCAGACAAGATGTCGCGCGTATTCTACAATATCGCGAGCAATGCTAGGGACGCCATGCCGAATGGCGGCAAACTTACCGTCCGCACTGACCTTCGGGACAGTGAAGTGTATTTCGAGTTTACCGACACGGGCACCGGAATGCCGGAGGAGGTCAAGCGACGTATCTTTGAACCATTCGTTACCCATGGGAAGAAACACGGGACCGGCCTCGGCATGGCAATCGTGAAGAAAGTTCTCGACGATCATAAAGGACGCATCGAAATCGACAGCGAGCTCGGTAAAGGAACAACAATGAGGTTCATCATTCCCGTGAAGCTCCGACCTTGAAGAGCCACGAACGCACGTCCATTCAAAATTCTTCTTGACAAACTCCATCGCCGATAGCATGCAGGTGAAAATCAGCAATGGCACGCTGAGAGTCGTCCGGGGAGATATCACGGACCAAGAGACTGAGGCGATCGTTAACGCTGCGAACAATCATCTCTGGATGGGAGCGGGCGTTGCCGGCGTGATCAAGAGAAAAGGCGGTCCTGAAATCGAGCACGAAGCCGTTTCGAAGGGACCGATCGAGGTGGGAGGAGCAGTTTTAACCGGCGCCGGGAAACTCAAGACGAAGTTTGTAGTTCATGCAGCCGGAATGGGTCAGGATCTCCACACCGACGCCCAAAAGATAAGGACTACTACCTTCAATTCTCTGAGAGTCGCGGAGGAAAATAAGATTCGATCGATCTCATTTCCTGCGATCGGAACGGGAGTAGGGAGTTTTTCAGCACATCACTGTGCCAAAATCATGATTGGCGAAGCAGTAGACTTTCTCCAGAAAACAACGCACCTGAAGGAAGTCGCTTTCGTCCTGTTCGACGAACCTACCACACAGGCATTTCAAGACGAACTCCAGAAACACTTTTCAGCCAGGAAACCATAAAGCAGGAAGAAATACGGCTGGGAAGGATGCACAGCCCCAACCCGAAAAGCCGTGAACTATCCACGATACGATCGCGGAAAGAGGATGTAAATTTGGTGAGTGACTATTTATGCTTGATTACAAGCGTTTTGCTGTAGAACGTCGATGCTTGAATTTCCTTCGCATACCCCGAAATGTCGAGCAAGGGAGGAATTTTTGACGGCTCTTCCTCATCCCCACTCCTGACGGTACCTGCAATCGCCGCCGGCCGTTCGGCAAAGGTTCTGCGCGTATGGAATCGTTTCTTGACCACACGGAGTTCGTTCAGTAGCTTCAACTTCGATGCGTCCTTCTCATCCCTCCCGGCGGCTTGAAACAAGGTGACCAATCGCTCGAGTTCGAACAAGCGCTCACCCGAGACGAGTAAATGCAGCTCCTCCCGCCCTCCGATCTCGTCGAGCTGAAACCAGTCATCTCCTTTCGGAATATGGTAGGGCTTGTCCACTTCCCAATCCGTATCAAATTGATCCGGCGTGTACGGAAAAAGAATTTTGAGTTCTTTCTTCGAATCATGCCAGAAGACATATGCATAGCATTCCGTCAGAGGTCTGACGAAGAGCTTGAAATAGTCTCCTGAATAGAGTACCGTGTCTCGGTCGATGATTCTCGGTGTGTAGACAGCAAGCGATTCGGGCTTGGGGTAGGCAACGAAAGCCCAATGAAACCATACTCCAACCGAGTCCGTCTGTCCACCGGCACGGGAGGTCAAAAAGGCAAAGAGAAGTCCCACGCACAGAACCTTCCCAACGATCAGGACAGATCGTGAGTTCCGCATCTCTCCTTCGGGCTATTTGTGTTGAATGACAACCGTCTTGCTGAAGAACGTGTTTGCATCGACTCGAACGGCAAATTGTGTCACATCGACCGACGTCTGTGTGGTGACACCGGTCTCACCAGTTCCCCGCACGTTGCCGGCTATTATTGCAGGTTTTTCAGCATACGCAGTATACTTTCGAAAACGCCTGCGGGTATCACGGAGCTCACTTAGCACCTTTGCCTTGGCGACTTCTTTTTTATCGTCGGAAGCCGTTACATAACTTTCCAGCAAGTCTTCCAACCCGCTCAGACGCTCCTTTGAAGCAAGCAGATAGAGTACCTCCCTGCCTTTGTTCTCGTCGAGTTCATACCACTCGCGACCCTTGGGTATGAAATAGTTCTTTCCATTTTTCCAATCAGTGCTAAACTGTTTGAAGTCATACGGTAGCATCATCTGAAGGTCTTTCCTCGAGTCATACCAGATCAAGTACACGTAGCACTTCACAACCGGCTGGACATACAGCTTGAACTGGTCTCCCGAAGTCAAAACCGTATCGTGCTGGATCGAAACGACCTTTTTTC
>JAZGDX010000169.1:0-2188 GCA_036478305.1 Bacteroidota bacterium | reverse complement strand
CAGAAAGTAGGGCAAGAAAGCAATATAGTCCGGAGGCTTGACGAGACTAACAAATGCTTTTAGAAACCTGTTCACTGAGTTCCGTTTACCCTCAAAGAGCCACTTCTGGGACTCATCAAAATAAATTGCGATGCCGCCTTTTTCAACGAGGGGACTCCGGTCGCGGAATGCCCCCATCTGTTCCCACTCGTTCAACAGATCTCGTGTATTCTTCTTGCTCTCTGCGACGTTTGGCTCGTCGAATGGATTTACTTCCATAAGCGCTCCAGCCGTGGCGGTCGCCAATTCCCAGCGATAGAACTCTGCTCCGAGACTCATCTTGTCTCTTAGCTCGATTCGGACGACCGGATGTCCGGCTTTTTCCAGAGCTTTTAGTCTATCTTCGATTCGTTTATTTTTCTTGTCCTCTGCCGTATAGAGGTAGACGAAGATGCGGTCGTCACGGTACACTTTCGGTGCCCCAAGCGACTCACTTTCCACCGGTACAAGTCCATGGCCCAACTTCCCGGTGCTCTCAGCGAGTAGCTGTTCGACCCAGGAGCCGAATGCATTGATTGATTCGGAAAGTACGAAAGTGATTTTGTTACGACCATGTGAATAGCCCATCCCGAGAATCGTGCCAAGACTTACACCTGGATTGCCGATGGAAGGGATGAACGGTCCACAACTGAACTGCATCTGATGCGCATTGTCCAGCATGGATGCGATATCGATCCCGATAAGAGCCATGGGTACTAGTCCGAAGTACGAAAGCGCAGAGTACCGCCCACCGATATCCTCAGGATTTTCAAACACGGCACGGAACCGTTTGCTGCGTGCTTCTTCTGCAAGAGGTGAACCGGGGTCGGTGATCGCAACGAAGTGGTCTCCCGCGCTACCGTCAACATGTTGGTCCACCGCCTTGTAGAAATACGAATAGAAACTCCTCGTCTCCGTCGTTGTGCCGGACTTGCTCGACACAATGAATAGCGTCTTTGCAAGATCGATTCGTGACGAAACTTGCCTCACGGCAGCGGGATCGGTGTTATCGAGTACGATGAGCTCCGGCCAGCCCCGAGCAGACCCGAACGTTTCCCGACATACCTCAGGACAAAGACTGCTGCCTCCCATTCCGAGCAGTACGACATGACGATAGTGAGCGCTCTTTACCTCATGCGCGAACTGCTTGATGGCATCCGCCTTACCGCAGAATTCTTCAGTGCTGTCAAGCCAGCCGAGACGATTGCGGATTTTCTGTGCCTGTTCCGAATCGGAGCCCCACAAGAATGGATCCTTCGCAAAAAGGCGTCTTCCGAATTGTTGGCTATCGAGTGAATCGTAGGCCGACACAACTTTTGATTTGACGTTACCTAAGGAGATGGTCTGACGGCCGGTGTTTCTCGCCAGGAACTCCTGGCGTTTATTTGCCAGCGTTTTCATGAGATCATCATACGGATCTATGAACTTCTGTACGCCTTCGTCGGCGAGCTGCCGCGTGACAAGATCGATGTCGATGCCGAGTGTCTCAAGGTCGTCAAATACCTGTCTCGCCTCATCCAGATCAGCTTCGATAGAATTCTTGACGATCACCCCATGATCTGCGAAGGCTGCCATGGTTTTGCCGGGCATGGTGTTCACTGTATTCGGACCGATGAGAGGCTCGACGTAGCATACATCCTTGTAGAGCGGGTTCTTGGTGCCGGTGCTGGCCCAGAGCGGGCGCTGGACGCTCGCCCCTTGATTCGCCAGTGCCTGCCAGCGGTCCCCGCTGAAGATTTTCTTGAAGCTCTGGTAGGCAAGCTTCGCGCTTGCAATGGCCACTCTGCCAAACAGATGATCGGGTCGCGGAGTTTGACCTCCAGGCGATTCGGGTTTTATCAGATGACCAAGAAGCCTGTCCGTGAGGACATCGATGCGACTCAGAAAGAAACTCGCCACCGACGCGAGATTGTTCAGAGGTTTACCCTCGGCGCTCCGACGCTCCAGTGCTCGAATGTAAGCCTCCGCCACTGCCTCATAGCTTTTGATGGAGAAGAGAAGGGTGATATTGATGTTGATTCCTTCGTACAGTAGTTGCTCAACGGCCGGGGTGCCAGCGGGAGTGCCGGGAATCTTGATGAACACATTGGGTCGGCTGACTGCCTGAAACAGACGCCGCGCTTCGTTCATCGTTCCCTGTGCATCGTGCGCCAAATAGGGCGACACCTCC
>JAZGDX010000168.1:0-3671 GCA_036478305.1 Bacteroidota bacterium | reverse complement strand
GGTGTTCGAGCGGTAGTAGTGATGCCGGAAAATTCTGTTTTGAGCAAGGTGGAGGCGACGCGCGGTTACGGTGCAGAGGTCGTATTCTGCGGGGAGGAGTTTGACGACCGTGCACGAGTGACAGCGGAGTTGCAGGCGCGGCACGGATACGTGCTGGTTCACCCGTACGATGACCCAAAGATCATCGCCGGACAAGGCACAGTCGGTCTGGAGGTTCTCCAGGAGTTACCGGACCTCGAGTACTTCCTTGTACCGGTAGGCGGTGGAGGATTAATTGCAGGTTGTTCTCTCGCGGCGAAACGGCTAAACCCGAAGGTGAAAGTGATTGGAGTTGAGACAGAACGCGCTAACGATGCATACCAGTCGTTTCGCGCTGGAAAAATTGTTCGAATCGAGCGCGCTGACACGATTGCAGATGGAATGCGAACCCTGTCGGTTGGCGCATTAAACTTCGACATTATCAAAAAGTATGTCGACGATATTATTACAGTGTCAGATGAGGACGTAATCGCAATGCTACGATTTTTCCTCGAGCGGATGAAAACACTCGTCGAGCCCACCGGTGCGGTTGCCGCAGCAGCCCTTTCGAGCAGCAAGCTGAACATTTCCGGAAAGAAGACGTGTGCCGTTATCTCCGGTGGAAACGTGGACCTGGAAGGATTAAACAGACTATTCTGATTGATGACCCTTCCTTGACAAACTTGGCGATTTGCTGTATATTAGGCGGACGTTTGAGCTGCACAAGAGTGTTAGATTTCATCACTTCAGACGAGGTCCTGTGAGGCAGGAGGTGGGTGGAGGACTTCCGGTCTGATTCCAAATCCATCCAGCCCAGTTCGCCTTGTCCCTGCTGAAAAAATACCTCAACTTCATCAAGGTCGAACACACGCTCTTTTCGCTCCCCTTGATCTACAGCGGTGTGTTTCTTGCATCGAAAGGTATTCCTTCCACAAAGCTGCTAATTCTTGTCTTGGTCGCTGGAGTTGGTGCTCGGATCATTGCGCTGACATTCAATCGAATCATTGACCGTGAAATTGACCGCCGGAATCCTCGGACGGTCAACCGCGAGTTGCCTGCGGGACGAATGACGACTCTGGAAGCGTTAATCGTTCTCCTCGTGGGACTCGCACTCTATTTTTATGCTGCCTCCGCTATTTCACGATTTACGCTATTACTATCGCCAATCCCGCTAATTATCTTTGTCGGATATCCATACATGAAGCGATTTACCCAGCTGGCACATTTTGGTGTGGGACTTGGATTGGCCATGGCTCCGCTCGGAGGATGGTTTGCAGTTAGGCAGTCGTTTGATGACCTGCTGCCCGGAGCGCTCCTCTCGGGCTTTACTCTGTTTTGGGTTAGTGGTTTCGACATTATCTATGCAACTCTCGATGAGGATTTTGACCGCCAGGAGAACCTTTACTCGATCGTTGCACACTTTGGACGGGAGCGCGCTCTCGCTGTGTCTGCGTGGCTGCATGGATTGGCGTTCGCTCTGCTCGTTGTCCTGTACCTCTACCATATCAAGGCGTTTGCCGCAATACCCCTTCTTCTGATCACTGGCTGGTTGCTCTATCTCGAGCAGAGGCGAGCTTCGGACGTCAAGGTGGCGTTCTTCAAGATCAATGCGGTGCTCGGGTTCGTCGTGTTTGGTATGGTCTTCGTGGGAGCACTGTGGGTGTGAGAATTGTCGTCGGCATCACAGGCTCGTCCGGGGCAGTTTACGCCGTAGAATTTCTGAAACAGTGCCCGGGAGACAAATATCTCATCGTCAGCAAGTGGGGAAAGGTCTTGTTGAAAGACGAGCTGCAGATGACCGGCAAAGATTTGCAACCCTACGTGAAGCGCCAGTTCTCCGACGACGACTTGACTGCACCGCTTGCTTCAGGGTCCAATCGCTTTGATGCCTATGTCATTATTCCATGCTCCACAAGTACAGTTGGAAAAATCGCTTCAGGGCTTGGCGATACCCTGATCACACGAACTGCTCAGGTTGCGTTGAAAGAACGGTATAGGTTGGTCCTTTGTGTTCGCGAAACGCCGATGTCGACGGTATCACTGCAGCAATGCGCTTCCCTATCACGCGATGGCGCAATCGTAATGCCAATTGCCCCGCCGCTGTATTTTATCCCTAGGACGGTCGAGGAATATGTGCGTGCCTTCGTCGATAAGGTCTTGAGTGTGATCGACGTGAGATCATCGAAGGGATGGCGTTCGGAAGAATTGTGATAAGTTTTTCGCACTCCACGCAAATAATGTCTTTTGTCCTGACGGCCGGAGCGCGCAGACACCAGACGACGCACCTGTGAAATCAGTGTAACCAATGAATGCAGATGACATTTGCAGCCCTAGGTGAATTCGTCCGTTATCTGGAATCGATTGGGGAGCTTCACAGAATTAAGGTCGAGGTTGACCCTTATCTTGAGATGACAGAAATTGGGGTACGTGCCCTGAAGGAGCGCCGCCCCGCGCTGCTCTTTGAAAACGTAAAGAACTCGCGATTTCCGGTTGCGATGAATTTTCTGGCGAGCGAGCGACGGGTTGAGCTAGCGCTCGGAAAACACCCGGAGGAATTTGGCGAGGAATTGGTTGCATTCTTTGAACGAATCATTTCGCCAAGTCTGAAGACTCTTTTCAAACACCGGTCGGTGGTAAGACGACTCCTCAGTGCCAGGCCGAAGCGCGTGGGGAGAGGTGTAGCGTCTGAGGTTTCCGAGCCGCCAGACCTCGATGCCTTGCCAATTCAAGTCTGTTGGCCGAAGGATGGTGGACGCTTCATAACACTTGGTCAAGTGATTACGGAGGATATTCGCAGCGGTACGCGCAACGTTGGTGTCTATCGCCTGCACGTGTATGACAAGCAGACCACGGGCATGCACTGGCAGATTGAGAGAGGGGGAGGATTTCATTACTTCCAGGCAGAGAAGCTCGGCATCCCTCTGGAGGCGGCGGTTGCTCTCGGCACGGACCCTGTACTGCTCATCGCGACGGTGGCTGCACTGCCGGAAGGAATCGACGAGGTGATGTTTGCCTCGTTCCTGCGAGGGAAACGAATCCCGATGACAAGAGGTCAGTTGATATCGATCGATGTGCCGGCACACGCTGAGTTTGTGCTCGAGGGAGTTATTCCACCGAAGGAGCGAAAGATTGAGGGTCCGTTCGGTGACCATTTCGGCCACTATTCTCACTCGGCACCGTTTCCGGTGTTCTACCTGAAAAGGATATCAAGGAGGAAGGATCCAATCTACCCCGTGACAGTCGTCGGGAAACCCCCGATGGAGGACAAATATCTTGGAGATGCGACTCAGCAGATTCTTGCTCCGCTGCTTCGACTAACCCATCGGGAAGTCCGAAGCGTGTGGGCTTACTACGAAGCGGGATTCCACAACTTGCTTGTCGTGTCGGTGGAAGAGCGGTATCAGAAGGAAGCGATGAAGGCAGCGCTTGGGTTGATGGGCGAGGGACAATTGTCGCTGACCAAATGTGCAGTGCTCGTTTCACCGGATGTCGACCCGAAGGACTGGCAGAACGTGCTCCACCAGATTCGAGACCACTTCGATCCTCATTATGATTTTGTTTTAATACCCAAGGTTCCACTCGATACGCTTGACTTCACCAGCTACAGAATGGAGCTTGGAAGCAAGATGGTGATCGACGCAACCCACAAACAA
>JAZGDX010000167.1:0-2554 GCA_036478305.1 Bacteroidota bacterium | reverse complement strand
TCAATGTCGGCAGTTGAAGACTCCCACTAGGAATTCGCGGCACCTGGTGGATAGAAGAGAGATGCGCGGAGACGATCGAAAATGTAGCGAAAAATTGGGTGAGTTTCAACGGCAAGGCACCAAGTGTCGAAAGACAAAGCGTTCGAAGGAGGGGCTTCGCTGCTGTTGCGTATTGGCTCAGGGCGAGTTAGTGTCAAGATTCGACAAGCGAATCAAAAAGTCTTGCCAGTTTTTCTGTGAGCTTACGACGTGTGTAGTTGAGACGGGCCGGATTTCCCTGTGGTCGTTTGAGTTCGCCTGATCGCCAATGCCTCACGAGCGAGGAAAGGGTGGAGTGCATGGCGTTGCTATCATCAAACTGGATCATCGTCCCGGTTGCTGTTTCCTGAAGAATGTCATCCGCGTCACAGCCGGGTGGGCCGAGTGCCAGAATGGAACGCTGGGCACCGATATACTCGAACAGCTTTCCAGTAAGAATTCCCCTGTTGTTTTTAATGTTTGGGACTATCAGGAGCAGTATCGGTGACTGGCGCATGTACTCGATCGCCGATCTATGGGCTACATACGTGCGATGGGTCACCCATCGACTGAGGCCGTACTCCTCCAAAGAGTTCAAAGCAGACTGGTCGATGTTTCCGATCAAGAAGAGCTCAAACTGGGAGGCAAGTTGTGTATCCTCGTCGAGGAGCTGTCCCAAGACTTTCCAGAAAACCGGGGGGTTTTGGTTCGGGAGTAGGTTGCCTACGTACGTGATTCTGAACTTGGATGTCTGTTCGACAGGAACATCCTTGAAGTCATCTTCGTCAAACCCGTTGGGTAGGATTTCATATTTTCCCGAATCAGCCGGAGTGCGCTGCGAAAGTTCATCTGCGAGTGACCGGCTCACGGTGGTGACGATGTCGGCACTGGCTAAGACACTACGCTCCAGAGAGCGGTCGATGTCGTCTACGAAGCCGAAACGCAAGAGGTATTGATTGTAGTAGATCGTCGTCCACGGATCTCGGAAATCGGCCAGCCATCTTCTTCCTGAGAGTTTCTTCAAACGCTTTCCGATGAGATGAACGCTGTGCGGTGTTCCAGACGTGAAGATAAGGTTCGGTCGTTCTTGCTGGAGTAGCTGACGGCCAGCAGATACGGCGAACGGATACCATCCCACTCGTGCGTCAGGGACGAACAAGTTCGCTCTGATCAAGTTCGAAAGCTTCTCGATGGGAGCAGCCTGATCGACATCGATGAAACCAATGGGAATTCCTTCTGATCGCTCTTTACCAGTCAGAAGCTTATAAAGGGTGAACGGCTCAAACGTCTTGGTCTTCACGACCATCAGGTTCGTCGGGACCTCCTTCAAGAGCGTCGAATCGATGTTCGGATACGAGCCATTCCTCACGGTGAGGACGATCGGTTCCCATCCATGCTCGGGAAGGTACCTCACGAACTTGAGAACGCGCTGAACGCCGGGTCCTCCCGCGGGCGGAAAATAGTAACTTATCATCAACACTTTTTTCATTGAAACTTCAGCTCAACATCTCCCTGAATGCCGTACACTACGAAACCTTTCCGGCGATCGTTTTCTCCAACCGCAGGGTCGTATCCAAATTGGAGAACATTCCGTTCTCCAATGAGCCAGTCCTTCTGTAGCAACACCGTGACTGTATCTCGAGCGTTGTTTTGACATCTGGGCAAATAGGTTGAGCGAATTCGGTTCACAACGAGGTAGGCTTCCCGGTTACTGTCGATTCCTTCACAGTCGATTGCAACGGCGATCTCGGAAGTTGTCTGGTCTGCCTTGACCGTCACAGAGATGAACCTACTCAGGTTTTCCGTCTTTCCTAGCTCCAGAATGAATGACTTGGGAGACTCTGAGGATCGATGATCCCAGTTGAAGACGAACACCGTGCCGTCAATGGAAGCTCCAAAGTGATACTCCATCGTCTGAAAAATGTAGTCCCGAGCGCGCGGGTCCGTCATCACGTTGTAGAGATAATAATCTGCGATGACCCAGCCTCGAGAATGCATCTGCACCGTTTCAAGAAACTCCTCATACGTCCAGGCGCTCTGCCCTCTGTTTCCCGTCGGTTCATTAGGAACATAGTCCAATCTTTCCGGGTCGAAATGTCTCTGGCGAAACCAGATGGTATTCTCTCGATCCAGATAGAAATTGCCGCTCGCCAGGAAGGTGGACACGATGACATCCTCATTCTGTATATTTGCCTGGATGTAATTATAGGCCTCACGCCAGTGAGAGAAATACCAGTAACTCAGCTCGGGCCTCACCACCCTACCGTGCTTCTGTGTCATTAGTAACGCAAACGTTTCATTCCACGGGGCGTACAGGAGCAAAACGACAACGGCTGCTGAGATCGCCAGCTTTTGGCTGTACCGTCGAATTCGAGAGGAGATCGACAGAATCCATCGCGCAAGGAGCGCGGGGAGAACAAAGAAGCCGACGGCGGTGTACAGAAGGAAAACGGGATAGACGTAGATGAGGTAGCGGGGCGTTGCGGGATCGCGGAAAAGAAAGCTCATGAGCAGGAAAGGGAGAACGAACATCGAG
>JAZGDX010000166.1:0-4075 GCA_036478305.1 Bacteroidota bacterium | reverse complement strand
AGCCACCGTAGCGGTCCAAATGGTCCGGCGTGATGTTGAGAATCACTGCAACCGCCGGATGAAAGGCCTCGATATGGTCCAATTGGAAGCTGCTCACTTCCACAACAGCGACTGACGTCTCGGCCAGATCCAGAACGTGAGCTGAGAACGCTGTCCCGATGTTACCCGCTACAACGTGGTCTCGATTTGCCTCGGACAGAATCCTTCCGATGAGCGAGACCGTCGTTGTTTTGCCATTTGATCCCGTCACGGCAATAATGGGTGCCCTGCAATACCAGGATGCCACCTCAAGCTCACTCACAACCTTCAGGCCTTTCTGTGTCGCCATCGAGACAACCGGTGCGCTCGAGGGCACGCCAGGGCTGAGCACCACAAGCTCGGCATCAAAGACTCGCTCGCCATGCCTCCCAAACTCAGTAGCAATACCAAGTTTTTCAAACTCATGAGCTGCCCCTGTGAACTTGTCCATCGCTTGGAGTTCACTGACAAACACGCTGGCACCTTGTGCGTTGAGCAACTTGGCGATGGCAACACCACTTCGCGCCGCACCGATGACTGAAATTTTCTTTCCTCGTACATTCATCCAATCACGTTCAGGTCACAAGTTAACGTACTTTGAACGTCGCGAGGCTAAGAATCATCAACAAGATCGCTGCGATGTAGAACCGCGTAACGATTTTCGGCTCCGGCCATCCGCACATCTCAAAATGATGATGAATCGGAGCCATCCTGAACACTCGTCGACCCTCTCCATATTTTTTCTTCGTGTACTTGAAATACACTCGCTGGATGATCACAGAAGCGGTCTCTGCCAGAAATACTCCACCAAGGATAGGCAGGAGAAGCTCTTTCTTGATCAGCACACAGATCGCGCCAATCGCCCCACCGAGCGCAAGCGAGCCGGTGTCGCCCATGAACACCTGTGCCGGATAGGCGTTGAACCAGAGAAACCCCAGCGAAGCCCCCACGAGAGCTGCACAGTAGATGACGAGTTCCGCGTTCCCGGGGAGAAACGGGATCGTAAGGTACTGGCTGAATTCAGCATGTCCTGAAATGTACGTGATCACTGCCAGTGTCAACGTCACGATGCCGATCAACCCAATGGCAAGCCCATCCAATCCATCAGTGAGATTCACTGCATTGGAGGTCGCCGTGATTACAAAAACGACCATCGGTATGTACAATATACCGATGTCAAACTCGAGAGATTTGAGGAACGGCACCGTCGTTGCTGTGTTGATGTCCGCAAAGTTGGAACCGAACCACTCCGGAAAAAAGTAGATTGAACCCCCAACAAGCAGTCCGATGGCGACCTGGCCAACAAGCTTGTACCGGGCGATGAGCCCCCGCGGTTTCTTTTTTACGACCTTCAAGTAGTCATCAAGAAACCCCACTGCGCCAAGCCCCGCAGTCACAAGTAAAATGAAAATCACGTACATATTCTTCAGGTCTCCCCAGAGCAGGGTCGGCACCAACACAGAAATCAGTACAATCAGGCCTCCCATCGTCGGCGTTCCAGATTTCTGGCGGTGGCGTTCCGGTGCCTCCAGCTTCGGAGACTCTTGAATTCGTTTTGCACGCAGAACCCGTATGATCTTCGGGCCAAGCCAGAAGGCTATCAGCAGTGCCGTGACCGCCGACGCCGCTGAACGGAACGTTATGAATCGAAACACCCCGAACCCTGGTGGATCATATACCTGATGGATATAGTCGAGCAAATAATAGAGCATCGGAACGCACCTTATACAGGTTCGGCTGTCGCTTCAGGGTTCCTTGACTGGAATTCGTCCGTCAAGGCCGTGACAACCTTCTCCATCTGCATCCCACGAGAGCCTTTTACCAGCACGACATCGCCAGCTTTCACAAATTCGGTCAATTCCCGAATCAACGCTGCTTTGTCCTCGAAATGCCGAGAGACCAGTGCCTTGGCTGCTGCTGCAGTAGCATTCGAGTATTGGCCGAACGTAAAGAGATACTCCAGACCGAGGTCGGATAACACAACGCCGACCTTTGCATGCTCATGGACACTTCGATCACCTAGCTCAAGCATGTCACCCAGAACAGCGATTTTTTTCCCTTCACAATGCATTCTTGCAAGAATCTGGAGCGCTGCGGTTACTGAATCGGGGTTTGAGTTATAACTATCGTTCAATATCGTAGCTTTCCCAACTATTAAGAGTTCCATCCTATTCTTGCTCGATGTGAATTGCTCAAGAGCGGATTTGATCCGATCAGGTTTCACCTCAAACTTCAGCCCAATGGCAGTAGCGGCCAGTGCACTGTATATGGCATGTTTCCCGGTAACCCGCAGCTCAATGACATCCTTCATCGACAGCCAGTGGCTCTGGACCTTAAACTTCGGCTGGCACTGCTCATTCATTCCCAAATATATTCCCCTCACGTCCACATCCGGGGAATCAAAACCGAATGTGAGCTTATTCTTTAGTTTTTCGCTCAGTTTAAGTACGAGTGGATCATCCACATTCACGAAAGCGACTGATTGGCGACCCTCGACCATCGAAAGCCAGTCGAACAGTTCCCCTTTGGCTCTCGCGACTCCCTCAACTGAGCCGAAGAACTCAAGGTGGGCACGCCCGACGTTAGTGATAAGGCCGTATGCGGGCTCAGCTACCTCACACAGATGGGTAAGCTCACCGAAATGGTTCGAGCCCATCTCGATGACTGCAACTTTATGATCTTCCTCCAGCCGGAACAGCATCAGCGGCACGCCGATCTGATTGTTCAGGTTTCCTTCCGTGCTCAGGACTCTGTACTCCCTGCCGAGCACTTCGGCAGCCATGTCTTTCGTTGTCGTCTTTCCGTTGCTACCGGTGATCGCGATAATTGGGACATCAAATCCTCTCCGGTAGAGGTTCGCAAGTTTTCCGAGCGCGGCGGTCGTACTCTTCACGACCACGACCGGATCGTTTCGCGTACTATCCGGTGAACCGAGTTCCGCGTCCGGCTCGACGACCGCGGCCACAGCGCCTTTTTCCAAGGCCTCACGAACAAACCGGTGTCCATCAAACTTTTCTCCGCGCAGCGCGAAAAATAACTCTCCCGGCCTCACGGTGCGGGAGTCCGTGCTCACGCCCTCTACAATGCTGCCGGAAAGACTCTCTATGTTCTTTCGGTCGACGTACTCAAGGTTCAGGACATCTTCAATCGTTAACTTCATCCGCGGTGTGACCGCCGTTCGTCGATAAAACGCTCCACGACTTCACGGTCGTCCAAAGGAATTCTTTGATCACCAACTACCTGGTAGGTTTCATGTCCTTTTCCGGCAATCAGGATGTAGTCTCTGCGTCGAGCCATTTCGAGCGCCATAATGATGGCTCGGGTCCGGTCAGGTTCGCGCTTTGCTGCAACCCCCGGTTTTACCCCCTCCATCACCTCATCGATGATCGAGTCCGGATCCTCGAATCGCGGGTTGTCCGAGGTCACGATGGTAACATCGCTCAGTTCGGTAGCAATCTGCCCCATCGTCGGACGCTTCCTCCGATCCCGATTCCCGCCACAGCCAAAGACCGTGATAATTCTTTGATGCTGATCCGTCGACCCTCTTTCCCGCATCGACCGAATGGCATGGAGGCACCGTTCGAGGGCATCCGGTGTGTGTGCGTAGTCGACGATGGCAATCCAGCCCTCCGGAGAGACGATCTTCTGGAAACGACCCCGAACAGAGGCGAGCCTTCTGATGCCATCGCAAATTCGGTCAAAAGGAATGCCGAGACCAATAGCCGTCGCAACCGCAGCGGCGATGTTTTCGACGTTGAAATCACCGATCAGGGGAGAATCAATCTTGATCTCTTTTCCCCTATGCTCGAGGAGCACAACCATACCCGTTCCCGTAGGGGTTGCAGACTTCAACACGACATCTGCTCCTCGAACGCCGTATGCAATGGTCCTCGCACGGGTTTCGAGGATGATGCGCCGTCCATACGGATCGTCACTATTGTAGACACCGATCGCGTCCTGGCTGAGCATGTCGAACAAGGTTCTTTTTGCCTCAAAATAACGTTCCATCGACCCATGATAATCGAGATGATCCTGGGTCAGGTTTGTGAACACCGCC
>JAZGDX010000165.1:0-4392 GCA_036478305.1 Bacteroidota bacterium | reverse complement strand
AAGATCGCTTTCAGGAGTTTTTCCTCCGGCGTTGGATCGGTCTCACCCTTCGGGGTGATCTTCCCTATGAGGATATCCCCCTCGACGACCTCCGCACCGATCCGGACGATACCATTTTCGTCGAGGTCCTTCGTTGCTTCCTCACTGACGTTCGGAATCTCACGGGTTAACTCTTCCTCCCCGCGTTTTGTGTCGCGGACCTGGAGTTCAAATTCTTCAATGTGCACAGATGTGTACAGATCTTCCGCGACAACACGTTCACTCATGACGATCGCGTCCTCAAAATTGTAGCCGCGCCACGGCATGAACGCAACGAGCACGTTTCGACCGAGTGCTAGCTCGCCCTGATCCGTCGCGCATCCGTCAGCCAGCACGTCGCCTTTCCTCACTATCTGACCCGCTTGCACGGCCGGCTTTTGATTCACACAGGTATCCTGATTCGTCCGGAAGAATTTTGTAAGTCGATGCTCCACCCGCCGCATCTCATCGAAGCTCAACAGTGCCTCGATGCTGTTCTCGTCAATCTCGTAGTTGACGGTAATTTTATCGGCCGTCACGTGTTCGACCGTACCGTTTCGCTCTGCGCTGATCAGCGTCCGGGAATCTCGTGCAACCTTCTCTTCGAGACCGGTTCCCACGAGCGGAGCCTCCGGTCGAAGCAGCGGAACCGATTGCCGCTGCATGTTGGAACCCATAAGAGCCCGGTTCGCATCATCATGCTCCAGAAAAGGGATGAGCGCCGCCGCCGCGCTGACAATCTGGTTCGGGGCAACGTCCATGTACTGAACTTCCTCAGGCTTCACGATTGGAAAGTCACCTTTGAAGCGCGCTTTAACGCGGTCTTCCGCAAAACGACTCCTCTCGTCAAGTGGCGCATTCGCCTGGGCGATCGTAAACTGGTCCTCTCTTTCCGCCGTCAGGTATTCGATGTCTTCGCTCACACGTCCGTTTCGTACTTTGCGGTAAGGCGTTTCGATGAATCCAAATTCATTGATCCGACCGTGGATACAGAGCGAGGAAATAAGACCGATGTTGGGGCCTTCCGGTGTCTCTATCGGACAGAGTCGACCGTAGTGCGTATAGTGCACGTCACGCACCTCAAAGCCGGCCCGCTCGCGCGTCAGACCACCTGGGCCCAGGGCTGACATCCGCCGCTTGTGTGTCAATTCCGCCAGCGGATTTGTCTCATCCATGAACTGCGAAAGCTGGTTCGTCCCAAAGAACGCGTTAATCACGCTCGTAATCGTCCGCGCATTGACCAGATCCTGCGGTGTGAACGATTCCTGGTCACGCAGATTCATGCGCTCGCGAATCGTGCGCGCCATCCGTGCGAGTCCGACGTTGAATTGCTGCCCGAGTTGCTCCCCGACAGTCCGAACTCTCCGATTACCGAGATGGTCTATGTCGTCAACCCCGCGCTTCCCCTGCTGAAGTTCAATAAGGTACTTGATTATTGCGATGATGTCGTCCTTTGTCAGGGTCGTCACACTGAACGCAATGTTGACGCCGAGTTTCGTGTTGAGTCGATACCGACCGACGGCACCAAGGTCATACCGCTTCTCGTTGAAGAACAAGCGGTCGATCAAGTTCTTCGCGGTCTCAAGGTCCGGAGCCTCACCGGATCGAAGCTGGCGATAGATGGCCTCGAGAGCTTCTTCATCCGACCGGGCAGTGTCTTTCTGGATAGTATTCGCAATGACCGATCCTTCCGTCGCGTCTTCCGTCTTCAGAAACCGAATCCTTCGGACATCGGATTTCTTGATCTTCTTAATGAGGTCCTCAGAGAGCTTGGTATCTTTACTGATGAATATCTCACCCGTCTTCTTGTCGACAGCGTCACTGCAAATCGTCCGCTCGAGATAGCTCTTCAACTCGACTTTGTTGACGTCGACCTCTTCGACGAGGTCGAATAACTCGAGTATCTCGTCGTCCGAGGAATAGCCGAGTGCCCGGAGAAGCGTCGTGACCGGGAACTTCTTCTTCCGGTCAATGTACGCGTACATCACGTTATTGATGTCCGTGCTGAATTCCACCCAAGATCCCCGGAACGGAATGATTCGAGCGGAATACATTGGGGTCCCGTTTGGATGGAGAGATTCGCTGAAGAACACCCCGGGGGATCGGTGGAGCTGGCTGACTACGACCCGCTCTGCTCCATTGATGATAAACGTTCCACGCTGGGTCATGAAAGGAAGGTTACCGAGGTAGACCTCCTGCTCGACCGTATCGACGTAGCTTTTTCCGTCCTCTGCCCTCCTGGAGAGCCGAAGTTTGGCCTTCAGGGGCACGGCATACGTCAGTCCCCGTTCCTGACACTCCACGACCGAATATTTCGCCTTTTCGACGTAGTACTCGACAAACTCGAGGAGGTAATTCTCCCGGGCATCGGTGATGGGATAATTCATCCGAAATACCTGTTGGAGGCCCTTGTTCTTTCGCTTGTGCGGAGCAACTTTTGCCTGCAGGAAGTTTTCGAACGACTCCATCTGCACGTTCAGCAGGTCCGGGTGTTCAAGGATCTGCGGTATTTTCGCGAAAGAAATTCGGCCGTTGGATTGAGGATTCACCTGGTTTTTCAAGGTTACCACTCCTCCTAATATTCTTGGAATAATGCCCTACTCAATTTCATTGGCGCGGTTGGAAACGCGAACTCCGAAGCCTGACCGCAGCCTCGAAGGTCCGGTTATTTCAGTTCGACCTGAGCACCAGCATCCTCGAGGTCTTTCTTAAGCTTTTCCGCCTCGTCTTTCGATACCGCTTCTTTCACCACCTTGGGCGCTCCGTCAACTAGATCTTTGGCCTCCTTCAGACCGAGGCCGGTAGCAGCCCGCACGACCTTAATAGCATTGATTTTCTGTGCACCGGGACTTTTCAAGACCACGTCGAATTCCGTTTTCTCTTCAACGGCAGGTGCCGCGGCGGCGCCCCCCGCGACCGGTCCGGCGAAAGCCATCGGAGCAGCTGCTGTTACACCGAATTTGTCTTCGAGCGCTGTTTTCAGCTCAGCAGCCTCGAGAAGCGTCAGTTTTTCAATTTTTTCGACGATTTCCTGCACTGCAGACATGTTCCTGTTCTCCTTATATATAGTAGACTGAAGTGAACGACATTCTGTGGCTGACTATGCCGGATTTGTTGAACTTTCTCCGGTTTCGGACTTTCGTCTTTCGATCGCATCGAGAACGCTCGTGAGGTCGCGGAGGACAGCCGCAACAGCACCCACTACTCCTGCGATCGGAGAGTCGACGATACTGAGAATGCTCGCAATAGCTTCATTTTTCGAAGGAAGCATGGCGAGTTCGTTCAACTGTGCGCCGTCGTAGACTTTGTGTTCAAACACGCAAAGCTTCAACTTGAGCTTCTCGCTCTTGTCGTAAAACTTTTTGATGATCCTCGCAGGACCGATAGGATCATCGTATCCGAAGACAATGCCGGTTGGACCCCGGAGGCACTCGAGCGCCGAATCGTAACCGCCAACTTCCGTGAGCGCCCTTCGTGCGAGGGTATTCTTCACTACGCGATAGTCGACGCCAGCGTTCCGGAATTCCCGCCGGAGGTCATTCGCTTCCTCCACCGTGATACCGGTAAAATCAGTGAAATAAAGCGCAGACGCCCGGGACACTCTTTCCGTGACTTCTGCGACGTTCTGTTCTTTTTGTTTCTTTTTCATCAGCTCTTCCCCCAACGGGATAGGAGCGAAGCCCTATGTGAAAAGTTGATTCCCGACTGTCGGCGACCCCACTGCCTCCAGCGCACTCGAGGCTCGTCAAGGAGTCCCTTTTGCATCACCGCCGCGACCTCGGGAAACTTCGCCACAACAAATGCTCTCTTCTCTCAAATCCTACGCTGTGACCTCGTTTCGGTCAATACTGACGCCGGGACCCATCGTGGATGAAAGTGCAATGCTCTTGACGTACTGACCCTTCCCAGACGCAGGCTTCATCCGCTGAATGGTGCTCAGGAGCGTTCGGATGTTCTCTACCAACTTAACTTTCTCGAAACTCGACTTCCCCACGACTACGTGAACAATACCCGTCTTGTCAACACGAAACTCAATTTTTCCCGCTTTCACTTCCTTGACGACCCGGGCAACGTCTTGTGTGATCGTACCGCTTTTCGGGTTAGGCATGAGACCGCGCGGACCGAGAATTTTGCCAAGTTTCCCAACCTCCGACATTACGTCGGGAGTAGCGACGACAACATCAACGTCAGTCCAGCCTTCTCTGATCTTCGCGATGTACTCGTCCAGTCCGGCGTGATCAGCCCCCGCCTCCGTTGCCTCCTGGTCCTTCGGAGGTTTGGCGAGTACCAGTACACGTACCGCCTTGCCGATCCCGTGTGGGAGAGCGACGGTTCCTCGGACAAGCTGGTCGGCTTTACGTGGGTCGACACCGA
>JAZGDX010000164.1:0-6597 GCA_036478305.1 Bacteroidota bacterium | reverse complement strand
CGTGCCGTTCCGGGACAGGATCGTGTTACGGTCCTCAACGTTGGTTTCGAACCCGACGTCCGGGGGGAATTCAACTACTCGATAGACCTGGAGAACACGCTGTTCGCGGAGCCGTCGAGCAACTGGGGCGGTCTCATGCGACTTCTCTCAGTGACAGCGAACAACCTTGTCGACGAAAACATTAGCTTTATCGAAATCTGGATGAAGGTCGTGGGAAATCCCGGAAGTGGTAAACTGCATATTGACCTCGGACAGATCAGCGAAGATGCCATACCAAACGATGAGCTCAACAGCGAAGATGGCCTGGACGGAGGCTTCAAGAACGGTTCGTTGAACCCATCGATAGAGGACACCGGTCTTGATATGTTGTTTGACGCCGCCGAGCGGACTGAATTCGCTGAGTTCATTGCTCGACATCCTCAGTTTGCGGACGACCCGAGCGGTGACAACTGGTCGTTCACCTCCTTGAGTTTCGACTTTGGCGGTATCAACGGTTCGGAAAATAACTCGGGAAGCGAGATTGGAAATTTCCCCGATACGGAGGATCTCAACCGCAACAACAGTCTGGACCGAAACAACAGCTACTTTGAGTACGAAGTTTCACTCGACACGACCGGTGGCATCGGCGGATCGAATCCACTCATCGTCGGCGGCGGGAACGACGGATGGTATCAATTTCGCATCCCACTCATCGATTACAGTCTAAAAGTTGGGAATCCAAGCTTCGAGGTGGTTGAATATATACGAATGTGGTTTACTGAGTTCGACCAGCCGGTATTAGTCCGCATCGCTGACTTCAACCTTGTCGGAAACCAGTGGCAGGAGCAAATCCGCAACGATTCTCTCCTGTCGGTGACAACAGTCAACTTGGAAGAGAATCCGAACTATACGAGTCCCCCGGGCGTCATTCGCGAGCGCGACAGGACACGTCCGGACCAGGAGATTTTCAGCAACGAACAGTCCCTGGCGTTGGTAATTCGAGGTTTGGAAGAAGGTCAAAGCCGGCAGGCGATTCGATTCTTCTCGTTCCGACCGCTCGACCTTTTTAACTACAGAACGATGAAGATGTTCATGCATGGAGATCCAGCGTTCGTTTTCATCGACACGACGAACTATGATGCGGAGGTCTTTATTCGATTTGGCCTGGATACTCTGAACTACTACGAATATCGTCAGCCAGTTCATCCGGGGTGGGACGAGTCGCAGGCACGCAACAACGTGATTATCCAGTTTTCCCAATTGACAGCCGTGAAGCAAGGACAGGATTCCGCGGCTACGCTCACCGAAAGGGTACCCGTTGAGGGTGGTCCTCCCGGCGCAACGTATCAGGTTCGCGGGAGACCCACGCTCACCCGGGTGAAGTTTATCTCGGTCGGCGTTGAAAATCCTCGGAACAAGGGAACTCCGGGAGCGTTATTCGGTGAAATCTGGGTGAACGAACTGCGTCTTTCCTCCGTCGAAGACACCCCGGGTTGGGCGTATCGTATGGACGCTTCGGTGAGGCTTGCTGACATCGGGTCCGTCGGGTTCAACGTCTCCCGAATTGACCCACACTTTCACTCCCTCGAAAAGCGATTTGGTTCACGTAGCTCCACTCTCTCCTGGGGAATTCACACGAACTTCGCTGTTGAAAAGTTCCTCCCTGAATCTTGGAAGGGAACGAGTATTCCGTTCACATATTCTCATTCCGAGGGATTGACGGATCCGAAATACTTACCGGGAACAGATGTCCTGATCGATGAAGCCGCGCAGCGGCAGGAGGAAATCGCCCTCGAGCGTGGCCTTTCCCCTGAAGAAGCCAAAGCTCAGTCCGACCAGATTCGTATCGGTGCGGAGACAGTCAACATTCAGGATACCTGGGCCGTTCCAACGATGAAAATAATGCTGCCATCTCAAAAATGGTACATCCGGGATACGTTCAACAAGTTGAGTCTTGGGTTCAACTATAGCAAGAGCTTCGCAAGAACTCCCGTGGTCGAGTTCCGCAGGAACTGGACCTGGTCAGGTCGGATGTCCTACGGGCTCAACCTGAATCACGATCTTTCCGTAAAGCCGTTCGCCTGGCTGTTTGGCTTCATACCGGTTTTGAAGCAGTACAAGGATTTCAAGATCTTCCTCGCCCCGCAAAATTTCTCCTGGGGTCTTTCCGCTTCCCGAAGGCAGACGCGCGAGAAAGTCCGGACACAAGATCAGGAGAAACCGGTCCTGAGAAATTTCACTGCTCAACGCAATGTTGCTTTCACCTGGAAGCTCACCGAAGGAGGACTGACAAATCTGTCGACGGATTATTCTCTTGATATCGCGAGCACGCTCGTCCACCTTGAAACGGAAACTGCACTAGACACAACACAAGATCCACCTCGTCTCATTCACTTTCAACGCCCGTTCAGTGCGATCCTCGGAGATATTTTCTTCTCCGACAAATTCATCAACTTCGGGATAGATCGGAACTATCAACAGCGGGTGGGGGTGAAAGCGAAGCCAAGGATCCCGAACATCCTGGATATCAACAAGTATCTGGACTTGTCGGCGAGCTACAATGTCACGTACCGTTGGATCAACAACATCCAAGCGGGCGATCTAGGCAAATCTGCCACATCTCAGAGCACTGTCAACGTATCGAGTAACTTTCGGTTGAAACAACTCGCTGACAAGATTTTCAAGGGAAGTGACAAGAAGAAAGCTCCGAGGCGCCGTCGGATTCCCGCCCGAGATGAGGAAAAGGAAGAAACAGGGGAGAAGGGGAAAGAGGCTGAAAAAGATGAAAGCGAGGGTGAGAAATCATCTCCCCTCGGTAACTTGAGGGATGTGTTGAAGAAGCTCATAAAAATTCCCCTGCTCGATTATGATAACGTATCGGTCAGCTTCACTCAGAATAACAGTTCGAAGAACTCCGGTGTGCCTGGCAGGGCCGGTTTCGTGAATTTCTGGGGAAGGGTTCCTTTTTTTCAGGAATCAGACCCGAAATACGGACCCTCCCGACTCTATCAATTGGGTTTGATTAGTGATCCGACGGGAAAAGTCACACGTATTGGCACGCAGTCGAAATTCCCGTTCTTCGGCTTTGACACAGAGCGCGGTCCACGTGCACCGAGCGGCGCAAATCAACAGACGACGCTCGTTGACAATTTTACTCAGATTAACCGAATTGATTTGAAGACATCACGTCCTCTCTGGAAGGGAGCCCGCCTTGACCTTTCGTGGCATGTTAAGTGGTCACTGAACAAGAACCAGACTCTGCGGTCCGATTCGCTCGGTGTTGTTTCCGTCATCACGACGACAACGACGGGCGATGTTGAACGCTCGTACCTGTCGTTTCCGCCGTTTCTGATGTTCGAATCGCTCAAGAGCAACCTCAAGGAGGTGAACGATCAGTTCGCGCAGAAGGTGAGCGACGAAAGCGATACTCGCACGGATGGAGAGAAGCTCGCCGAGGCCTTCGAGGAGGGGTTCGAGGCGATTCCGTTTCTTCGCGGCCTGTTTGGAGAATTCATGCCGCGCGTCAACTGGAGGCTGCGCTGGGACGGGCTGGAGCGGTTGCCGCTGTTCAAAAACTTTGTATCCCGGCTCTCGCTGAGCCATGCCTACCAATCGAATTTCACAAGGCGATTTCGCGGGCTTCCGGGTGGTGGCGAGACGACTGAAGTTGAGCGGGTGAGTTATGGGTTCAGTCCTCTCATAGGATTGACCTTCAACTTCAAAGAGTTCCTCAAAGGAGATATGGACGCGAGTCTCCGGTTCAACACAACTACGTCGTTCGACGTGAACACATCAGCCCGAAACATTGTTGAGGCCTTCTCCCGTGAGATCTCACTTACGGTGAACTACAGCCGGAAAGGCTTTGCGCTTCCGCTCTTTGGGCTAACGATGAAGAACGACGTGGATATCAGTCTTACATATTCGCTCTCCAAGAATTCTCGGACGACGTATCGGGTGCTTTCAAAAAATATCAATCTGAATGGAACTCCACTCGACGGTACAACACGCCTGGTGATCGAACCGCGTTTCCGTTACGTATTGAGTTCACGCGTCACAGCATCTCTATTCTATCGATTGACAAAAATTTCTCCTGATGCGCAGGCGACTCGAATTCCGGGTTCGAAGACCAACGAGGCGGGTCTGGATATCCATATTGCAATTCAGTAGGGTACGTTCGGCTCCGGTACTTCGGTTGCTTCTGGAAATCGATTTCGGTATCATTGATTGTGGTTCGAAAAGCACGGGACGGACGGAATGAGTGAATCGAAAGCAAATATCCTGTGGGTGGACGACGAGATCGAACTGCTTCGTCCCCACATCTTGCTGTTGATGGAAAAAGGTTATCTCGTCGACACCGCGACGAACGGCGAAGACGCCCTTCAGCTTGTGAGAGAAAAAGTGTTTGACCTGGTGTTCTTGGATGAGATGATGTCCGGAATGGGAGGGCTGCGCACGCTCGCAGAAATGAAAGAGCATCATCCCAACCTCCCAGTCGTCATGATCACTAAGAACGAGGAAGAAGCACTTATGGAGGAGGCGATCGGGGGCAAAATTAGTGACTACCTCACCAAGCCTGTCAACCCCAGCCAGGTGCTCCTTGCGTGCAAGAAGATCCTCGAAGGGAAAAAAATCACCGGTGAGCACATCTCGAAGGACTACATCCGGGAATTTAACGCCATATCTCAGGCGCTGCTCTCCCCCCTTAGCCATGTCGAATGGCAGGAAATCTACGCAAAGCTTTCAAGCTGGGAAGTAGAAGTCGACCAGCACCCGGAGTTGGAGCTTCGACAATTGTTGTCCGATCAAATACGCGAGTGCAACCAGGAATTTGGCAAGTTCATCGAACGGAATTATAGGCACTGGGTTGCACAGGAGAACGACCGCCCCCTACTTTCCACGGACGTCGTTCAAAAGTTCGTCATCCCAGAGCTGGAAGGACCTGGGTCCGTCTTTTTCTTCGTTATCGATTGTCTTCGGTATGACCAGTGGCTAACTCTGGAACCTATCCTGTATGAGTACTTCACGATCAACAAGAGATTCTACTACTCGATTCTTCCCACAGCCACCCCCTATTCTCGCAATGCAATATTCAGCGGTGTCTACCCGAACGATATCGAGCGCCTGTTTCCAGAGATCTGGAAAAAATGGGAGGATGACGACAATACACGGAACAAGTTTGAGAAGGAACTCCTCGACAGTCTTCTCAAACGCAAGCGGGTCAACCTGAAACCGGACGCAAAATACGTCAAGATTCTCGAAGCCGAATTCGGACGGGGTGTGGAACAGAACATTCTCTCTTACGCCAACAATAAACTCACGTCTATCGTCGTCAATTTCGTCGATATGCTCACGCATGGTCGGTCCGACTCAGACATTTTGAAGGAGATTGCGCCGGATGAGTCGGCGTTTCGCTCCTTGACCAGATCGTGGTTTGACCACTCCTCGTTACTGGGAATGCTGAGAACGCTCTCGAGCCAGAAAGATGTCAAGATTGTTCTCACGACGGACCATGGGAGCATCCGATGCTTACGCGGTGCAAAGGTGGTCGGAGACCGGGAAGCCTCCACAAATCTTCGGTATAAATATGGGAGGAACCTCAAGTGCGACGATAAGCAAGCGGTCTTCGTAAAAGACCCCACACACTTTCGGCTCCCGAAGCGAGGGGTAACGATCAATTACATCATCGCCAAGGAAGACTACTATTTCGTGTACCCCACCGAATACCACAAGTATTTAAACCTGTATCGTGATACATTTCAGCACGGCGGCATTTCGATGCAGGAGATGATCCTGCCGATTATCTCACTCGTGCCGAAGTAACCCTCTAGCTCACGACCTTGAATTTCGGGCTCTCACTCAGGACCGCGCTTGTCCGTGGCTTCGGAATCGCACCACAAAACGATAGATGCGAAGGAAACATTCCAGTTGGGACAAACGTTGAGTTATCGCCTGCGTCCGGGCGATGTCGTGGCGCTCTACGGTGAACTTGGTGCTGGCAAGACAGAATTCATCAAAGGGATCTGCGTCGGGCTGAGGGTTCGCGGTCACATCGCAAGTCCGTCGTTCATTCTCATCAACGAGTACCCGTTCCAGTACAGCGGAAAAGATTCGACAGTCTATCATATCGACCTCTATCGCTTGAATTCTACGTCTGAGCTGTTCAGATTAGGTCTTGACGAATACCTGTCGGGTAACGGAATCTGTCTGATTGAGTGGGCTGAGCGGGCGAAGGCTGTTCTGCCTGCAAAACGATACGATGTCTCTTTACAGTTGGGGACCGAAGAGAACACTCGGATCATCACCATTGCCGAGGTGAGTGAGGTGTCAGCATGAGGGTGTTGGGAATCGAGACCGCGACGAGCATCTGCAGCGTAGCGGTTGCGCAAGCGCAAGAAGTTCTGGCAGAACGATGGACCGGCGAACAACATGTTCACTCAGAAAAATTTATCCGTTTGCTGATGGAGGTGCTTGCCGACGTCCATTTGAACCTTGATGATGTCGATGGCATTGCCGTATCGGTCGGCCCGGGCTCATTCACCGGCCTGCGGATCGGATTGAGCGCAGCAAAAGGACTCTGCCATGCGTCGGGGAAGCCCCTCATTGCTGTGCCGACACTGG
>JAZGDX010000163.1:0-4463 GCA_036478305.1 Bacteroidota bacterium | reverse complement strand
TTATTGTACCATGCAACATGAGAGTCAGTCATGAATCGATACAGGGCAACGACATCCTCCCGGAAAGGAATTCTTCGTCCGACGGACCGGACTTTGCCGTCAAAATTATCGGTGACGTACGAATACTGCTGCTCCATCGTTGGATTGTCTCGAACATCAAAGTCTTCGGACACTTGCATTCTCGAATTCCCTCTAGTGCCGTTCCACGTAAATGATTGTACGATCCTACTCGTCCCGTTCTACGGGACGAATTAAACCGTGTCGCACTCGTTAAGTGGAAATTCCCCCAAAGGTCGACGACTCCCGAAGGGTCGGATCGTCGACGACTCGTCGAGGGTCCCTTCGGGACAAGCGCCAAGCACCATATCCTGCGCCGAAGGCGCAGTTCTTAGAATTTTCCAATGAGCGTCCTTTCAGTTATACAAACGGGATCCCTCCACTGTCAGATGATGAGTTGAAGAGGTACTAGTTACTGGACAGCTTTTTTCAGGGTAAACTTGAACGTACTGCCGCTACCGTGCTCACTCTCGACCCAGATGGCACCACCGTGCGCACCGACAATCTCTTTGCAGATCCAGAGGCCGAGCCCTGAGCCCTTGATCTCCCGGGCCTCAGGTGTATCCACACGTGAGAACTTCTGAAACAACCGGTCCCGTTGGTCGGACGGGATCCCCATACCTTCGTCCGACACTGAAACGATCAATTCGTTGTCAGAAAATTCCCTGACCGTGACAGAGACGCGGCCGCCGTTCGGGGAATAATTGACCGCATTCGAGATGAGATTCTGGACCACCTGGCGAAGCTTCGTCGGGTCACCCTTGATGTAGGAGACATTCGGATCCACGTCAACACCAAGGGTATGGCGGCTCGAAATTCGGACCATGGCGATCGCGTCTTTGATGAGACGCTCGACGTTGACGATCTTGAAGAAATACGAGAGGCGACCTGCCTCCATTCTGGTGATCGAAAGTGTATCCTCTGCGAGGTGAGCAAGCCGATTCGCTTGATCCATGATGATGGAAAGGTATTCACTCACTCGGTTATTCTGAGCGCCTCCCTCGGTTTTCAGCAACGACTTGGCAGCAAGAACGATGCTCGCCAACGGACTCCTGAAGTCGTGCGACACGATTCCCAGGAATTCTGACTTCATTTTGTCGAGTTCCGTCAACTTCATGTTGACATGCCTAAGCTCGTCGTACAGGCGTGCTTTCCTGATGGCAACGCCGATCTGTTCACAGAGCGTCTCAAGCACTGTGGCATCCGTTTCATCAAACGCGTGCAACCTTGTGTCCTCAACGTTGAGCACGCCAACCACCTCACCATCGACCTTGATCGGTACTGCCAATTCCGAATTGGTGTTATGGTAGATGTAGGCAACGTAGCGAGGTTCGAGAGATACATCATTGGCCAGAACTTTCTCTCCATTTGTAGCCACCCAGCCAATGAGCCCTTGCGAAAACTTCTGCTTGTAGCCGTGGGGAAGGAAATCGATGTAACTACCCGAGTGGGCAACCAGAGTCAACTCAGTCCGGTCTCTATCGGAAAGGAAAATCGTAACGTCAAAGTAATCAAACGTCTTTTGAATCGCCTCAGCTGCAGAGTTAAGGAGCTCCTGAAGTTCGAGTGTTCGATTCAGCTTGCCGGCTACCTCGTTGACAAGTTCTATCTGATTCAACCGTTTCTCAGCATCCTCGAACAGCGAACTGTTCTTGAGTGCAATCGCTACCTGCAGGCTTAGAAGATGGGCAATCCAGAGGTCTTGTTCATTGTACGCGCCCTGTCTCGAGGACCCGTAGCAGAGTGAGCCGACAATCTCACTGCCGGTCCGTAGAGGGACGATAAGGAGTGTGTGAATGCCCGCCTTCTGACACTTTCCTTCGATCTGCGGATGATATGAGGGAGCAGACTTCAGGTCGACGATGATCGGAGTCTGATGCTTGATGACCCATCCGAGCATCCCCTCATCGATCGTGAAGTGCACATGGGAGATGTCCATGGAATCAGTCAGTCCGGACAATGAATTCACTATGTAATGGCTCTGAGGCCGGTTAAGAAGCGACATCATCGCGCAATCGTACTCCAGTAGCCATTTTGACTGGTTACGAAGAGCTTTGAGAATGTCTTCACGAGTACGCGCCGAATCGACCTCGAGTGCAATCTCCGTCAGTGTGCTGACGCGCGCCGAAAAACCCTGTGCCTCAAGAAGACGCGTCCTCAGTTCTTCAGGCGTAAGACTCGAGCCTTCCGAAAAAGCGGAATCAGATGTCTTATCCGTGGCCATGATACTGTCGTTGAAATTTATCCCCAGCGATCACAAGAGGATATGACCAATCTCACGTCACCTCACCCATCACCCAAGGCTGGTCACGAAGCTTCGACAGCGAGCGGACTACTCCGTTCGCCTCACGATTCCCAACCACCATGATCAATCCCACGCCGAGATTGAACGTCCTGCGCATGTCATTCTCTGGAACCTTCCCGAGACGTTGAATCAGCTGGAATACTGGCGGGCGTTTCCAGGACTTCCAATCGAGTCTCAGCTTTAGCCCCCTGGGAAGGATGCGTCTCGCGTTCGCTTCGATACCGCCTCCGGTGATGTGGGAAAGACCGTGAAGAGGATAGAGGTCCCAAATTGCAATAACGGAATTCAAATATGAACGATGAACCTTCAGCAGCTCATCACCCACGGTGCATCCGAAATCGTCGATATATCGATCCGGCTTGAACCGCTTCAATAAAACCTTACGAGCGAGTGAATAGCCGTTCGTGTGAAGACCCGTCGACGGAAGGCCGATGAGGACGTCACCGCTGCGAATCTTTCGACCGTCGATGATTCTCTTTTTCTCCGCGATTCCTACGATCACGCCCACCAAGTCGTACTCTCCGTCCTTGTAGAGCCCCGGCAGCTCCGCTGTCTCCCCGCCGACTAACGAACAGCGGTTCTCCCTGCACGATTTTGCTATACCCGCGATCACCCGTTCGGCGACTCCGCGTCGCAACCGACCAGTCCCAAAATAATCCAAGAAGTACAGCGGCGTTGCCCCGCAAGCCATCACATCATTCACACAGTGATTCACCAGGTCCTGGCCTACGGATCCATGCCTGTTTAGAAGTGACGCGACCTTGAGCTTTGTACCCACTCCGTCGATGCTCGAAACGAGAACCGGGTGCGCATATTCGCTAAATTTTGCTGAGTAGAAAGCCCCAAATGCTCCGATGCCACCAAGTACATCTCGGGAAAAAGTCGACCGGACGACTGGCTTCAGTCTCCTTACCAGCCTCTCGCCAGCTGCAATATTCACCCCCACTCTCTCATACGTATACGGCAACATCGAATCCGGACGGTGATTGCGGAAAATCGTGTCTAAGGTAAACGTTTCTGGAAAAAAAAGCAACACATCTTCACCATTGGTTTAAATGAATGCGCTTCCGCTCAATAGCAGTAGGTAAATACACGGCATTTTCAGCGCTTGAAATTCAGGAGGTCCTTACCTATATTGGTTAAATTTTGCGAGTGACTTCAGATGAAGAGTGTTTACTGCCGGACAACCAATGAAGAAATTCCAGTCGGAAAGATCATCTGTGTCGGACGCAATTACCGTGAACACGCGAAGGAAATGGACTCTGAGATACCGGAAAGGCCGATACTCTTTCTCAAACCCTCCACGGCGATTATCCGCTCCGGTCAGGAAGTCATTCTTCCCCCTTTCTCAAAGGATCTCCACTACGAACTCGAATTCGTCGTCGTGATCGCCAAGGAGGGGAAGAACATCCATCGGCAGTCGGCTCGCGATTTTATCTTGGGTTATGCAGTTGGGCTCGACATGACGCTTCGCGATGTGCAGCGCGACTCGAAAAAAAAGGGGTTGCCGTGGAGCGTGGCCAAAGGTTTCGACACGTCCGCTCCCATCTCCGACATCATAACGATGGAAAAGATGCGTACTCCGCTGAACGTGAAATTTTCACTGAGAGTCAATCAGCAGATACGCCAACGAGGAAGCACTCAAGACATGATTTGGGATATCGACTCGCTCATTTCGTATGTGTCGGAGATCTTCACGTTGGAACGAGGAGATGTGATATTCACTGGAACTCCGAGTGGAGTCGGTGCTGTTAACTCCGGTGATATACTGGAAGCAGAGCTTGAAGGACTCGTCACGCTAACATGTTCCGTCCGGTAACGATCGACTGAAACGCATGCGACCACTCGCTTTCGCCGTGTGTATGCTGCTTGTCATCGGTCTCTCGATATCCGATATCGCGAATGTCTCTCCGACATCACCGGACAGAGTCGCGATGAACGGTCTGCGCGTGGAAGGCATCCACATGTTCGAATCTGCAGTAGACAGCTCCTTCCAACCCATATGGCCGACCGATGCCAGCAAGCGGATCAACTCTTCATTCGCGGAGTTCCGGCGGACACATTTTCATGCAGGTATCGACATCAGCACAAATAATCGCAC
>JAZGDX010000162.1:0-2868 GCA_036478305.1 Bacteroidota bacterium | reverse complement strand
AATGACAAGGAGAATTTCGTGAAGTACAGTACGGCATTACGTGATACGGCGCGGCGGCGCATCGAGAGACTCGGGTCGGCTGATCTAGTTGTGGGAATCCCGTGCTACAACAACGACGAGACAATCCATCATGTGGTGAACGCGATCGAAACCGGGCTGTCGCAGAGTTTCTCGAAGATGCGGTCCATTGCCATCGTTTCCGATGGGGGATCAGTCGATGATTCTCGTGACATTGCGAACGCCGTTGAGGTAACCCCATGGGTTGAACGTATGGTGATGATCTATCGCGGCATTCCCGGGAAGGGCTCTGCAGTCCGGGCGATCTTCGAGGCCGCAGAAATTGTCCGTGCCAAGGCGATCTTGATCTTCGACGCCGATTTGCGGTCGATTAGCCCTCAATGGGTGAAAGCAATGGCAGAGCCTGTACTGGACGACGGGTATGACTTTGTTGCCCCATACTATAAACGTTACAAATTCGACGGGACGATCACGAATCACATTGTGTACAACCTTACACGCGCACTCTACGGGTATCGAATACGACAGCCGATCGGTGGAGACTTCGCCTGCTCCCTGAGTCTTGTCAAGAAATATCTGGATCACGAGGTCTGGGAGACTGATGTCGGGAAGTTTGGGATCGACATCTGGATGACGACCATGGCTATGGTGGAGAGCTGCAAAGTCTGCCAATCCCACCTGGGCGTGAAAATCCACGATGCGAGAGATCCTGCAGAAGCGCTCGGTCCCATGTTTCGGCAAGTCGTCACAACTCTCTTCTTGCTCATGGAGCAAAATTATGACATCTGGAGGGAGGTGAAGCAAAGTCGGTCGGTACCGATTATCGGGACGGAACCGAACGTTGAACCGGAGCCTTTCGAGATCAATGCCGGCAAGTTGCTTGAGGACTTTCAACTCGGCATCAGCCACTTTGGTCCTCTCTGGGAATCGATTTTCGGTCCTGAGAAATTTTCCGAGTTGAAGAGGCTGGCTTCAGTGAAAGATGCGACAGAGGTCCATTTCCCGTCGGATTTCTGGATTCGTCTCCTGTATGACTGTGCCATCACGTTTCATCGATGGACAAAGGATAAGTACAAACTCGTCCAAATGGTTACCCCGATCTTCTTTGCCCAGGTCGCCTCGTTCGTGAACGAAGCGAGGGAATTGTCGAACGCTGAAGCGGATCAGTTGATCGAAAAGCAAGCTCAACGGACAGAAGAATTGAAACCATATCTTATCGAGCAGTGGGGGAAAAGTCCGGTACAACAACGGACGGCTGCAGGTACATAGTAACAGACTCACTGTGTTGATTGAAAGGAGATATCGATATGGAAAACATTCGGGATCTGGTACTCAACTCGATACAACAGTTTCTCAACCGAATCTTCGATGCTCTCCCCAACATTCTGGCGGCAGCCGCTATTTTCATATTCGGATGGCTGTTGGCAAAAGTCATACGCGTTGCGGTCGTCAAATTCTTGATGCTGATCCGATTCAACATTGTCGCGTGGAAGGCGGGGATTGATGCGTTTCTCGAGAAAGGGGGGATCAAGCGCAATTGCGTGGAGCTTATCGGTCAATTATTCTACTGGCTCATCATGCTGATCGTCCTGGTGGGGGCAGTCGACGCGCTCGGACTCCAGGTTGCTTCTGAGCTCCTGAATCGGATTCTCCTCTACGTGCCGAACATCATCGCTGCCGTCGTTGTGCTCGTGCTAGGGCTCTTCTTTGCGAATTTCATCAGCGGCGTGATTCAAACGTCGGCGTCGAACGCTAATTTTTCCTACCCGGGACTTCTCGGTCAGGTTTCGCGTTATGCAATGATCGTTTTCGTCGCCGCGATTGCACTCGAGCAGCTTGGCGTGGGACAGCAAATCGTCGTCCAGGGATTCACGATTTTATTTGGGGCGGTCTGTCTTGCTGCTGCGCTCGCGTTTGGGATCGGAGGTAAAGATGTGGCTTCGAGATTACTGGATCGTATGATAAAGGAACGCGGGTCGGGGAAAAAGGGTGAGGTGATTGAATGACGGGTGAAACCGACCGGAGAGTATCGCTGTTCTGTAGACAGTGAAGAACTCTTGGCGACTTCGGTCACTAAAGGCTGAGACCCGTCGTCTGACTGTCGGCTGTCGTATCTTTCAGGATTGCCACGTCATCTGGAATACCGGAGTTGAAGATGAGGCACGTATATCTGTTGATGTTGATTACTCCACTCTGCTTTGTTGCCGGGTGCGGGCGCAAAGAAGCTGAAGTGTCCCCCGGCGGCGATGCTTCCGTAACCACTGTCGTGTTCAAGCATTTCCGCATTCCAGACAGTGAACCGCTGGCAGAACTTCTTCGGAGGTTTGAAGAAGAGCACCCCCTCATCCGGGTCAAGGAGGAGACCCTTCCGGCATCCTCCGATGAACAGCATCAGTTCTACGTTACGAATCTGGGGGCAAGTTCTCCTGAATTCGACGTGTTCGGTATCGACGTGATCTGGGTGCAGGAATTTGCTCGCGCGGGCTGGCTCCACGACCTGACGCCGTATTTTTCTTCTGAGGAAATTGGCAATTATATTCCGGCTCCGCTCCGGGCGTGTACCTACTCAGGAAGGCTCTTCGCGGCTCCCTGGTACGTCGATGCCGGAATGTTGTACTACCGGCAGGACTTGCTGGCGAAGTACGGCTTCAAGCCCCCAGCGACATTCACCGAGCTCGTGCAGTCGAGCCGGGCAATTCTAGAGGGTGAAGGCATTCCAGAGTTGCGAGGATTCATCTGGCAAGGGAAACAGTACGAAGGGCTCGTTTGTAACGTGCTGGAGTTCATCTGGTCGAATGGGGGTGATGTAATTACCGACGGCCAGGCGAGTCTCAACACTCCAAACAGCAT
>JAZGDX010000161.1:0-3145 GCA_036478305.1 Bacteroidota bacterium | reverse complement strand
TGCACCTGGGTATTCACGGGCCGTTCCTCCTCTTCTTCTGTTCAGGATCTCGTCATGATACTGCAAGCACCGCCCCACTCGATACCAGAAATCCCCCCCAGGGATGAGGGAGCCACACCTTCTTTCCTAAACAACGAAAAGACCGGAAGGGTTCAGTGTTAGAGGGTCTGGATGGGGGGCTTCGGATTGAAGCCAAAGGATGGCAAATTACATCATACTCTGGGGGTCAATATCGACCGTAAGCTGAACACCTGAGCGGACCTGGAACCTTTGCTGCGTTTTCCGTAAGGAATCGCGGAGATTTCTTCCGCTGGGATCGTTGACGCGGTCTCCCTTCAGGAGTAAATGGTATCGATAGTTCCTTCGAATCCTGCTGATGGCTGCAGGTGCTGGACCAAGTTTCTCAATTCCCCGGTCAAATGAACCGAGCAGACGAGCAAACTCGTTGGCAACGCTTTCCACATCAATCTCTTTTTGACCTTTGAATTCTACGAGAGCCAAACGCCCGAATGGAGGATAGCATAATTCTCGGCGCATTTCGAGCTCCTCCTCATAGAAACCGATAAAGTCGTGTTTTAAAACATACTTGAAACAGTAATGTTGGAGCTGAGAGGTTTGGATGATCACTTCTCCCTCAATTGATCTCCTTCCGGCTCGACCTGCGACCTGTGTAAGGAGTTGAAATGTTCGTTCTGATGAACGGAAATCGGGCAATCGCATCTGCGTATCGGCAGAAATCACACCCACAAGAGTGACGTGTGATATATCAAGTCCCTTCGCTACCATCTGTGTTCCGAGCAAGAGATCTGCACTCCCCTGCATGAACGTTTTCAGGATTCTGTCATGCGAGCCCCGTTCCGCCGTTGTATCCAAGTCCATCCTGAGAATTCTCGCTGAGGGAAATTCCCGTTTCAATTCTTCCTCAACCCGTTGGGTCCCGATTCCCCTGACCTCGAGAGACCGCCCTCTACACTGCGCACACTCATCTGGCACTGGTCTAACGGAACCGCAGTAGTGGCATCGCATCTGTTTTCGAACCAGGTGATACGTGAGACTGACGTTGCAGTTCGCACACTGCTCCACCTGTCCGCAATCCAAGCATTCGAGGTAGGGTGCAAACCCTCTACGATTCTGTAGCAGGATCACCCCCTGCTGTTTTTGGAGTCGGTCTGCGATTTTTTCCTTCAAGTACGGGGAGAGGGTACCGAACGTCAACTTCGGCGGCCGCGCTCCCGACTTTCTGTCAACCCTGAGCGAAACACGGTACGCTTCGTGAGCTCGCCTTCGTTCCTCTGTCATGTCCACGATCCCTATGTGGGGCAGCTTCGCCCGATCTACCCGTTCTGGAAGCTCTATCAGTATGTGTTTTCCACTTCGTGCGTTGTAGTAGGACTCCATCGAAGGTGTTGCCGAGCCGAGAATCACAACCGCACGGCAATATGACGCACGCATGAGCGCAACATCCCGTGCGTGGTACTTCGGAACCGCATCGTACTGCTTGTACGAGGCCTCCTGCTCTTCATCTACTACGATCACTCCAAGGTTCCTCAGTGGCGCGAAGACCGCCGATCGAGCACCGATTACGACTTTATACTTCCCACGTTGGATCATTCGCCATGCATCATACCGCTCGCGCACCGACATCCGGCTAGGCATGACCGCAACGTCCTCGTCAAGAGACATCTTGAATCGACGCACAATCTGCGGCGTAAGAGAGATCTCGGGGACCAACACGATAGCTGTTTTCCCTTGGTTCGTCGCGGTTCGGATCGCCTCGATATAGACCTGCGTCTTTCCGCTCCCGGTAACTCCATGCAGCAAGCATGAGCGGTATTCTCCCTCGGCGAATAACTCGTGAATCACAGCAAGTGCCTTTTCCTGATGAGCATTGAGGATGATTGCCTGACGCTGCTCGAATTGATCGTACGTCCAGGAGCGTTCCTCTTCTCGCTCTTCGATCTTCACGAGCCCCTTCTTCACGAGTGCAGACATCACGGAAAGGTTGGAGCCGGTCAGCTTCAAAACTTCTTGAAGAGGCATCGACTCCCTCCCGTGTGTGGAAAACTTTATGAGTTCTTTGAGGAGCTGTGCTTGCTTCTTCGCTCTGGGAGCAAGGCGATCCGACTCCTCCATCCATCGGTCGCGCAGTCCGTCAATGAAGAGCACAACCTTCCGCAGCCTCGGCCTCATCCACGGCCGAGGGATCTCTTCATCGATCTCTATAAGACCTTCACGAGCCATCTCGTTCAACAACGCATAGATGCTCTTCGAGCCAACTTTCTTCTGAAGCGTGGCGATCGTGATTCTTTTTGAATTCTTCAGCTGCTTCAAAATCTCCCGCCGCTGCTTCGATTTCCTTGCTGAGCGTGTGAGAACTGTCGCAGAGTCTCCGCCTCGCCACCGGACCGATCGTTTACCCTCAAGCACAAGCCCTCTTGGAGTTGCCGCCTTCAAGACCTCGCCCCAAGGTGCAAAGTAGTATTTTCCAACCCAGCGCGTGAGCTGGAGAAGCTCCTCGGTCATCGTGGGCTCGTCATCCATGATGTCCCGGACCGGTTTGAGGCTACTCAGGGATGTGGAATCAGCAAGCGATACGATGTAACCGATGAGGTGTCGCCGGCCAAATGAAACGAGTGCTCTGCACCCAACACGGGCTGCCGCGTGCAGTTCCGGAGGGACGATGTAGGTAAACGTTCGATCGACTGGAACCGGCAGTGCGATGTCAGCATACAACGTTTTCACGATTTCAATCTACCAAAATCGTGGCCAAAAAACCACCGTGATGAGTCAAGCGAGGAGGATGATTCTGGAGAGGATCGGTGAACTTACTTTCGAATCTCTCTCTCGATCTTCTGGTACACCTCGATGAGAGAAAGGTTCTTTTCAGATGCAACGCGCTTGCACTCTTCAAATTCTGGGATCAGTTTTTCCTGTCCGTCGACGAGAATCGACTTGACCTTCACAATTCCCAGGGAGGTTTGAATCTCTTTTTGCACACGGGGCAGTTTCCTCCGCTCCGTCTGCTGGATTCGGACGCCGAGTGTCGTCGTCTGGCTAAATAAAACCTTAAGCACGTCGTCGAGATTCTTTCGAGCTGCCATGGCAGAGAGCAATACTCCTGGACGACCTTTCTTCATGATGATCG
>JAZGDX010000160.1:0-4756 GCA_036478305.1 Bacteroidota bacterium | reverse complement strand
TTCTTAGTGGTCAATTTCTTCTCCCTGGCTGTGCTGTACCTGACTCTTCAGGCCCAGTTCATCGCAGTAGTCCAGGTTCTCATTTACGCGGGCGCGATCATGGTGCTGTTCTTGTTCGCCATTATGCTCCTCAATCTCGCGGTTGCCCCCAAGCAAAGGCAAAAAAGAGAGTTGACAGCATGGATCGCTGTCGTGTTATCTTTACTGTTGGGTTTCGAGATATTCTACGTAGTTCGGCTGACGGGGGATGATTACAGTATGTCTCTACCAGAGCAGGCGGCTGTGGTGGGCACCGTCGAGTTTATGGGCAAAGAACTCTTCACGAAGTATCTGTTCCCGTTCGAAATGACGTCGATCTTGTTGCTGGCTGCTATTGTCGGTGCCATCGTGCTTGCAAAACGTAAGTTTGAGTAATTCTCGGTCATGATTCCACTCAACTACTATCTGGCCCTGAGCGCTCTGCTCTTTACCATCGGGGTAGTCGGAGTTCTCACACGCCGCAACGTCATTATCGTATTCATGTGCATCGAATTGATGCTGAATTCCGTCAATCTCAGCCTGATCGGATTTTCAGCCTTCCGGGGCGATGCAACGGGCCAAATCCTTGTGTTCTTCGTAATGGTCGTTGCAGCCGCCGAAGCCGCCGTCGGACTCGCCATCATCATCGCGGTTTTCCGGAATAAGCAGACGGTCAACATCGACGAAATCAACATACTGAAGTGGTAAGATGGTTGATCTCATCGCCTACGTTGTCCTCCTTCCACTTTTCGGATTCCTGTTCAACGGATTGCTGGGTGCAAGGATCAGGTCTGAAAAAGTGGTGGGAATGGTAGGAAGCGGCGTTGTGGGACTCTCCTTCCTCCTCGCCGGTCTCATTTTTTTCCACATGCTCGCACTTCCTGTTGAGGAGCGACCCCAGGTGGTACATATGTTTCGCTGGATCTCCGCAGGAACGCTCGAGACTCAGGTCGCTTTTCTCGTTGACCAACTCTCGATACTCATGGTGCTGATCGTTACCGGTGTCGGATTCATCATCCATGTCTACTCGATCGGGTACATGCGTGGTGATCCCGGTTATTGGCGGTTTTTCTCATACATGAATCTGTTCATTGTCGCGATGCTCGTGCTTGTGCTCGCCGATAACTTTCTCCTGTTTTTCGTGGGTTGGGAGGGAGTTGGTCTCTGCTCGTACCTCCTCATCGGCTTCTGGTACGACAAAAGATTTGAGAAGGCTACGACCAGTGATGCGGCAAACAAAGCCTTCATCGTCAATCGGGTCGGCGACTTCGGCTTTCTCGTTGCGATGCTGCTAATCTATGTAACGTTTGGCAGCCTCAATTTCGGATCGGTCTTTGCGCGCGCCAATGCATTGAGTGTGGGGGAGACTTCTTTAATCTTGATCACACTTCTCCTGTTGATCGGCGCGACGGGTAAATCGGCGCAGATTCCACTGTTCGTCTGGCTGCCCGATGCGATGGCCGGACCCACTCCTGTCAGCGCGCTCATCCACGCTGCAACGATGGTCACAGCTGGCGTGTACATGATTGCGCGATGCTCTATTCTGTTCGCCCTGGCGCCGGCAACGATGGGAATTGTCGCTGTGGTCGGAGCGTTGACGGCGGTCTTCGCGGCTTCCATCGGGCTCGTGCAGAACGGAATCAAGAAGATCCTGGCCTACTCGACCATCAGCCAGTTGGGCTACATGTTTCTCGCGATGGGCGTTGGGGCATTTACTGCGGGGATGTTCCATCTTCTGACGCACGCATTCTTCAAGGCTTTGCTGTTCCTGGGAGCGGGCGCGGTCATCCATGCAATGCAGGAGGAAGAGGATATACAGCGTATGGGAGGGTTGAAGCAGCATCTCCCCACAACCTACAAGACGTTCGTTGTGGCGGCGCTCGCGATTGCAGGTATTCCTCCCTTATCTGGATTCTTCAGCAAGGACGAGATACTGTGGAATGCGTTTAACCAGGGTTCTTGGTTCTTATGGCTTATGGGGGCACTCGGGGCCGTGCTGACAGCATTCTACATGTTTCGTCTCGTGGTTCTCACGTTCGAAGGATCACCGCGGTACGATCCGGCTAAAGTTCACCCCCATGAAGCTCCGAAGACTATGACTGTACCGTTGATCGTCCTCGCGGTACTTTCAGTAATCGGAGGATTCTTTGGCATACCGTACAGCCTCGGCGGTGGAAACCTCCTTGGACAGTGGCTTGAACCGACCTTCGCTGGTGCTTCTGAAATTATGCGTCTTCCGACTCCTGAGGTACACGCCATAGAGTACGTTCTAATGTTTTTCTCTGTTGCATTGGCTGCTGTCGGTATCTATGGAGCGTGGAAGGTCTACTTGAAACGAAAAGAACTTCTCCCTCGTCTCGTCTCGCAGTATCAGCGCGTCTACGACCTTCTCTGGAACAAATACTACGTCGATGAGATCTATGATGTTTCGATTGTCGTACCGACCTTCAAGGTCTCGGAAAAATTGCTCTGGAGAGGACTGGATGTCCTTGTCATCGATGGAGCGGTCAACGGAATCGCCAGGGTCATTTCGATAGTCAGTATGGTTTCGCGTCGCGTTCAAGTCGGAGTGGCTCAGACGTACGCTATCGTGTTTGTTTTCGGTATCGTAATGATTCTCGCCTGGCTGATTCTCTGAAATCGAGCATGATCAGTGGAATGGCTGAATGAACATATCCTGACTCTCGTGCTGGCTGCGCCGCTGTTAGGGGCCTTGTTTGCCACAGTGATTCCGAGTGATCGGGTCAACGGACTCAAGGTGTTTGGCATCGGTGCGTCGACCGTTACGTTCTTGGTCTCGGTGTACCTGTTCGTTGAGTTCGACGGTTCGCAGGCAGAGTTTCAGTTCGTAGAGAAAGTGCGCTGGATCGACGGGTTGAACGTGAGTTATCACGTCGGCGTGGACGGCATTTCTCTGTTGCTCGTCATGATCACAACGTTCCTGACTCCTCTCTCGCTCCTTGCCTCGTGGGATTCGATCAAGCATCGGATCAAAGAATTCGTCGTGTTTATGCTCTTTCTCGAGTTCGGGATGCTCGGTGTCTATATCTCGATCGATACGTTTCTGTTCTACGTGTTTTGGGAGGCGATGCTGATCCCCATGTATTTCATCATCGGGATCTGGGGTGGACATGAGCGCATATATGCGGCCATCAAGTTTTTCATCTACACGATGTTCGGCAGTCTCCTGATGCTGGTTGCGATCATCTGGCTGGGCTACTTCGCGTCGACACAGCCGGAAGGCCATTTTACCACAAACCTTCCCGAGCTGCTAGCAATAGCCCCGAAGATTCCGGCGACGGTCCAGATGTGGATGTTTCTCGCGTTCGCGTTGAGTTTTGCCATCAAAGTGCCCATGTTTCCGTTTCATACATGGCTGCCAGATGCACACGTCCAGGCTCCGACTGCCGGAAGCGTCCTCCTGGCTGGTGTGCTGCTCAAAATGGGGACGTATGGATTTATACGGTTTTGTCTGCCTCTGTTCCCTATAGCAACCTTCGAATTCTTACCCTACGTTGCCACCCTCGCAGTCGTCGGAATTATCTATGGTGCTCTTGTCTCGCTCGTACAAACAGACTTAAAGAAACTGGTTGCGTACTCTTCCGTGAGCCACCTCGGCTTCGTCGTGCTTGGTATCTTTGCTCTGACGGAGGAGTCGCTGCAAGGAAGTCTGATCCAGATGGTCAGTCATGGTCTTTCAACGGGAGCGCTCTTCTTGATCGTCGGAATGGTGTACGATCGACGTCATACTCGCGAGATTTCGGAGTTCGGAGGTCTGAGTCGGAAGATGCCGGTATTTGCCACTCTGTTCATGATCGTTATGCTCTCCTCGCTCGGGTTGCCGGGGTTGAACGGTTTCGTCGGCGAATTCCTGATACTCCTCGGATCATTCAAGTCTCAGTTTCTCGGGACTTCAGCGTACGCCGTCGCGGCGTCGGTGGGAGTAATCCTCACTGCCGTGTACCTTCTCTGGATGTATCGTCGCGTCATGTTCGGTCCATTGACAAGACCAGAAAATGAGGCTTTGAAGGACCTCAATACGCGGGAAATAGTGGTGCTGCTACCCATAGTAGTGTTCATTGTTTGGATCGGTTTGTATCCGTCCACCTTTTTGGACAAGACGAGCAAGTCGGTGGAGCAAATCGTTCTCCGGATGGAACGAGCGCGCGTTGGTGCGCTTTCTAGGGGCGAACGAGATGCTCAACAATCCTTCACCACGTCGAGTACGAACCCGACGAAAGTGGACCTCGTTGATTAATCAGATTCTTTTCATGTTTTCTCGTCCTCATTCCTGCTGGACTTCTGTTTTTGGGGACTTCACCATTCTTCCGAAAACTGCAAGTGTCATGCGCGGTGCGGTCGCCGTTCTCTTTTTCTTGATAGTATTTCTCACTGTAACTGGCTCTGTGATCGCACAGGAACCTGGATCGGCTGACAACGCGGTTCATCTTTCGTCCAGTGATTCTCTCCGCCCTGCGGACGAGCATCCAGAGGCGGGTCATGTGGATCCGGTAGCGTCTGTCCTGATCGCCCTCTCTGTGATTCTCATCGCAGCGAAGCTTGGCAGTGAGTTGTTCGAGCGGTTCGGACAACCTGGGGTGCTTGGAGAGCTGGCATTGGGTGTTCTCCTTGGAAACCTCGTACTGATCAACTCGGACTGGAATTTCTTTGAGGCATTGCGTGTGCAGCCGATCGTTGGCACTTGGCCCGTTGTAATCGATAGTCTGGCACGTCTCGG
>JAZGDX010000016.1:0-3207 GCA_036478305.1 Bacteroidota bacterium | reverse complement strand
TTATCGCGTACATCGGGGCGATCACGGCGTTTCTTGCGGCGTCGATCGCAATCACTCAGAATGACATTAAGAAAGTACTTGCGTATTCGACGATCAGTCAGCTTGGGTATATGGTGCTCGGACTTGGAGTTGGTGCTTATGCCGCCGGCTTCTTCCACCTCGTTACTCACGCGTGGTTCAAAGCTGGACTGTTCCTTTGCTCGGGGTCGGTGATTCATGCCATGCATCATGCACTCCACCATGCGGGCGACCAACATACGGACGCGCAAGATATCCGGAACATGGGTGGCTTAAAGAAGAAAATGCCGGTCACGTACTGGACGTTTCTCGTCTTCACTCTCGCTATCTCCGGAGTTCCACTGACTTCGGGTTTTCTGAGCAAGGACGAAATCCTCGCGGGAACGCTGGCATTCGGCAACCTCACCGGCCACACGCTCATTCCGATTCTCGGGTTTCTCGTCGCAGGAATGACTGCCTTCTACATGTTTCGCCTGCTGTTCTTGACGTTTCACGGCGAACATGCCGATGCCGATCGTGTCGAGAATATTCGTGAGTCCTCGAAAGTGATGACCATTCCGTTGGTGGCGTTCGCAGTGCTATCGTTCTTTGTTTTCTACTCGTGGAATCCCTTCGGGGCCTCTGCAGGCTGGTTCTTCAAGACGATTGCCAGGCCCGAGAGTGTGGTCCCGCTCTCCGTTCAGGCACCTTCAATCGCAGTGTTTACGGAAGCCCTGCACCATGCTCATCTTCCTGCTGTGTTGATTTCGCTTGCCGTTGCGGGGCTGGGCATACTGGGTGCGGTTGCGATTTATCGATGGAAGAAGGTGAGCGCCGATGACCTCGCAGCGCGGTTCAAGCCGGCGTACAATCTTTCTCTTAGAAAATGGTACTTTGATGAACTGTACGGAGCCGTGATTGTGGGTGGAACGCATGCGATGACGAGAATCCTGCGCTGGTTTGACGATGTCATTATCGACGGTCTGGTGAACGGAACGGCGAAGTGGACCGCCGGTATCTCGCTCGGATTCCGGTGGACGTGGAAGGAGAGAAAAGCTGGCGGTTTTGTCTATCTCGTGGTCACCGGCCTTGTATCCTCGATCGTCGGCTTCTATCTCGGATCAGTGGTTTGGCCCGTGGACGGCTCGATCGGCGCCATTCTGGTGACTGTCGTTGCTTCGGTGCTCACTGCCGCACTTGCATTCTTCTTCTTCTGGAGTGGTGCTGGCGGATTCGACAACCGCGTGGTAGATGGATTGGTCAACGGCACGGCGTATTTCTCGGGCTTATCTGGTATTCTCCTGCGAAAGCTACAGACGGGCAAAGTGCAGACGTACATAGTGTTCGTCGTATTCGGCGTGATGGTCCTGTTCTTCGTGTTCCGCGCAATGTAGACTTCGTCTTCACTATCAAAAGGAAATACTCTCCATGGAATTGAAGTTCTTCGGTCTCGGTGTTCTGACGTGGATTACGTTTCTTCCAATCGTGGGGATGATTACCGTTCTCCTCCTCCCAAAGGAGAAGTGGAACTTATTCCGGTGGACTTCTGCGGGATTCACGTTTCTCCAGGTAGTTCTGGCTGCCCTGATTTTCATGAATTTCGACAGGGGACTCACGGGCATCAACAATCCCGAGACCTTCCAGTATGTGGAGAAGGCGAACTGGATCGACATCTCCGGTGTCGCGTGGTTTGGAAGGATCGACATCGACTACTTTGTCGGAATCGACGGGCTCAGCGTCATAATGGTGTTGCTCACGGCGCTTATATGTTTTATCGCTGTGTTTGCCTCATGGAACATCAAGAAAGCATTGAAGGGGTACTTTGCGCTGTTGTTGCTGCTCGACACAGGAATGATGGGCGTATTCGTTTCTCTGGACTTCTTCCTGTTCTACGTGTTCTGGGAATTGATGCTGCTCCCGATGTACTTCCTGATCGGTGTCTGGGGCGGCCCTCGACGAGAGTACGCTGCGATAAAGTTTTTCATCTACACGCTCCTTGGCAGTGTGCTCATCCTTCTCGTGGTCCTGGCGTTGTATTTCAGTACGTATTTCACTGATCCCGTGACTGGCGAGAAGGTCCACACCTTCAATATGCTCTTAATGATGGATCCTGCGAACTATGTGCCAGATTCAATCCTCGGAGGTCTCCACACCACCTTCCGATATGTCGCCTACGTTGCGCTCTTCATCGGTTTTGCGATCAAAATCCCGATCTTTCCTTTCCACACGTGGTTGCCCGATGCTCACGTCGAGGCTCCAACGGCGATCAGCGTGATCCTCGCTGGTGTCCTCCTGAAGATGGGCGCGTATGGGCTGCTGCGAATCAGTTTTCCGATGTTCCCGGACGCGACAGCATACTTCGCTTTTCCCCTGGCGATCCTTGGGCTCGTCAACATTGTGTACGGAGCTCTCGTGGCGATGGCGCAGGATGATTTCAAGAAACTGATCGCATACTCGTCGATCAGTCACATGGGGATTGTGATACTGGGCATGGCGGCACTCAACACGCAGGGGATCGTCGGAGCGGTCCTGCAGATGTTCAACCACGGCATCATCACGGCAATGCTCTTTTTGATCGTCGGCGTGCTGTATGACCGTTCTCACACCCGCGGGCTGAACGAATTTGGCGGGTTGGCAAATCAGATGCCGAAATACACGGGTGTCATGACGGTGGCGTTTTTTGCTGCACTCGGATTACCAGGCCTAAGCGGGTTTATTTCCGAGGCGTTCTCCTTCTTGGGTGCGTTTCAGCGATTTCCGATTGTGACAATTCTCTCGACGACCGGCATTGTGTTGACCGCTGGCTACATGCTCTGGACGCTCCAGAGATTATTTCTCGGATCTCTGCCAGACCGGTGGAAATCACTACCTGACATTAACGGGAGGGAATTGTTCACACTCGTGCCATTGGCCATCATCGTTATCATTCTTGGTATTTATCCGGCGCCCGCGCTTGATTTGCTCAACGCGTCGATCAACCACCTTGTTGACATCATAACAACGGGCGGTCAGATGACTATGGTAGGGCAGTAGCACCACAATGAATTGTGGTGCACGCAGAACGACAGGACAAACGAAGTCGTTTTTGACGGTTTCTCTACAGAGACCCGCCGAGAGGCGGGAATCGGGATGCATTAAGCTGAAGTGAATAGATTCGTATGCTCGAACAAATCCTCCAAAGCGCAGCGAGCTTCAAACCAGAAATCGCCC
>JAZGDX010000159.1:0-2795 GCA_036478305.1 Bacteroidota bacterium | reverse complement strand
AATCCTTCCTCCAACAATGCATGAACAGCCGCGATCGATTCTTCCGTGATTTTTGCTGCTTTGCGGATAACCCTGATCTCGACTGGGCTCTTCACCATCCGTAGCTCATCGAACACCGTCGAGGCGTTTACAAGTCGCGCTTCCGGAAACTCGTATGACAGGCGCTCGAAAGTCTCATATCTGGTTGTCGGCTCTAATCCTATTGTCGCTCTGTTGCCCAATCCCATCGCTTTGAGAACATCTCGGGTAAGAGAGAACGGATTTTCATGTTCCTCCCACACATGAATGTACTGAGAGGCGATGTCGCGTTCGAGCAGAGATTTCTCAAATGCCGGGCAGATCGCCTCCGGAAGTCCATGTTGTGGAACGATCAACGCGATAAGGCGCTCGCTCCTCCAGAGTTTTTTCCCCATGAGGTAAGACATGTTCGTACTCGGAGTCATAAACAACGCGTCGAGAGACTGTTCTTCCATAAGCCCCTGAGCTCGCGCGATGCGCTCCTCGAATACCGATCGTGTGAGGAGTTTTTCGTCGTCGACGAGACCACCGAAAGGTGCGAGACTCCTCCCCTTTGAGAGAATGAACGTCGACCCAAGTATCGCCGCGCTGCTTCTATAGAGAAAGTGTCTTCGTTTCATGATTTACGTCCGTGCTGAAATAGATCGCTACTATACCGCCTCTCGGATAAGAAATCAACCTCCCAAAACCACCACTGCATCGCCACCTTCCTCCTTACGCTCCGTCGCTATCCTTGATACGAGAGCCAGGCGATGTAGGAAGAATACAGCACAACCAGCAAAACGCCTTCGATCCTGGAGATACGATAGTTCGTTAGCATGATGGGCAGAAGGAGAAGACTGAAGAAGAGCATAATGACGTAGTCAATGATGAAACCGCTTTGGATAAAACCATCCGTCATCGACATCGGCTTGACCAGCGCGGCAATCCCGACTATGCTGAAAATATTAAAGATATTACTACCAATGATGTTGCCAACACTGATTTCTGATTGTTTGCGGAGGGCGGCAACTGCCGAAGTTGCCAGTTCAGGTAGAGAGGTTCCACCCGCAACCATCGTCAAGCCGATGAACTTCTCACTGACCCCGAATGCGCGGGCGATATCCACAGCTGATTCCACGAGCAGATGGGCTCCCAACACAATTCCAAAAAGGCCACCGATCATCAATCCAATTTCCTTCGACAAACGACGTCTTCCTGCGACAATGTTCATAAGCCCGACAGGGACGATCTCTTCCCTCGAAACTTGTTCTCTTATTCCAACAACGTAACTGAAAAAGATGAACGCCAGGATCCCCATGAATAGAAACAGCCCTTCCACGCGGCTAATGGTTCCATCGAAGGAGAGTAATAAAAGCACGAGGGTCCCCGCCAGCATTATCGGAATTTCATTCTTGACCGTTTTCATCCGGCATACAAGTGGCGAGAGGATGGCAGAGACTCCAAGAATCAGGCCGATATTGATTATGTTGCTCCCAACCACGTTTCCAAGCACAATGTCGCCCTTACCCTGGTAGGAAGCGACGACACCGATGAAAAGCTCAGGAGACGACGTGGCAAATGCCACAATGGTTAATCCGATGACGATCGGCCTCACCCCGATGTTGTGGGCAAAACTCGCTGCGCCCCGAACGAGCCATTCGGCACCGTAGTACAGGAGGAAAAAGCCAACTATGAGGAAGAAAATTGTAGTCGCAGTCAATTGAAGTTTTCCGTACAGGAAAGAATTAGAACGTAACCAGAAACTTCCGTAATAGACAGAGGATATCCCTTTCCCTGAGGGTAGGTATTTCCAACAAATCCTCCGTCCGCGTCCGTCCCACTCGTATCACACCTGAAGGCACCATATGGGTGAACCGGGTTTGCATACCGAGCCTCTTGACGGAGCATCTTTCCTACTTCGGCATTCAGAGTTGGCGATGATCGAATTTCAGAAAACGAAGACGATACTTTATCACTTCATTCCATTAAGAGATCATCTCTCTTTTGCCTGATTTTCACAGCAACTCTACGAGCGTTACGTATCTTGCAGTTCCCGCTTTTACGAAATCATCAAACAATCGAGTCACCAGCTCCTGTGTTCTATCGTCCTGGTTTTCCTCCAGGTTCTCATACTCCTCAAGGGATTCACACACAAAGACCTCCGTGAATGCATGTTTCTTGCCTTTAACTTCAAAAACTGAATAGTTCTTGTGCAGCGCCCCGATAAAGTGCTCTCTCATTTCTTTCGCCAGCACCAAGAAGTCTTCCCGTTTCTCCGGATGAACTTCATATGCGATCGTGAGAACAACCCGCGGCATTCAGATGCTCCTTTCCGCTCGTAACTTGAAATGGATGATTTGAAAAACCCGGTCACCAAATAGCTATAGAACAACGACTGTGAATATCCATCCGACCAGGTCGAGCACGAACCCGCCCTTCACCATCTGGCGGATGCTGATGTGACCCGTTCCATACACCAACGCGTTCGGGGGCGTAGCCACCGGCAGCATGAAGGCGAGAGATGCGGTAACCGCAGTGGCAACGACAAGTGCCACAGGGTCGTTGCCCGTTCCTATTGCAATTGTTATGACGACAGGAACCATCATTGTGGTGACCGCAGTATTCGAAGTAATCTCCGTTAAGAAATCCACCATAAACAAATTGGCAAGCACGAGCGTGATCTTCGTGCTTTCGGCCAGTTGCAGGACTTCTGGCGAAACAGTCTCTGTTCAAAGACGCGTCTTCGCCAACTCCACAAATGACTCCGGAATGTCCGGCAACACGATAAAGAAAAG
>JAZGDX010000158.1:0-2378 GCA_036478305.1 Bacteroidota bacterium | reverse complement strand
CAAAAGAGCACGCGTTCCGCGGTGAGGACGTCATGGCTATCCACACTCTGGATTTCAGTTCCAAACACACCAGCGGGGTGTGTACTCACCAGGCATTGCTCGTGGTGCTACATACGGATTGTATCCGATTGTTCTTGCTCGAAAGGGTGACATGAAAGGTAAGCCACAAGCACCAGTTTCCCTCATAATTCTTAGTTACAATGAGGAGTTAAACATTGGACACACCCTGGAGAATGTGAAGGATTGGGTGGGAGAAATCATTATCGTGGATTCTATGAGCACGGATCGGACGTTGAGCATCTGCGCCAACTACACAGATAGGATCTACCAGCATGCTTTTGAGAACCAAGCTAAGCAGTTCAATTGGGCATTAGATAGTGTCCCCATCACCTACGATTGGGTGATGCGCTTGGATTCGGATGAAACGGTCACGCCAGACCTGGCGGAGGAAATCTGCCGGGTACTGCCGACGCTTTCTCCGGAAGTCACCGGGGTCGAGATAAGGCGCCGAGTTTATTTCATGGGTCGGTGGATCAGGCATGGAGACTATTACCCGATGTGGTTTCTGCGCATCTTCCGCAAGGGAAAAGGCCGGTATGAGGAGATCACCGAGGAGCACATTGTCCTGTCGGCTGGACGCACCATACGGCTGAAGAACGACTTTATTGACTACAACCGCAAGGGTCTTAGCTTCTGGATTGACAAGCATAATCACTGGGCAATCGGCGAGATGTTAGACGTGCTGACAATGATGGGGCAAGGGAAGCTGCCTGCCACGACCGTTCGACCAGCTATCTTTGGGTCGCAAGCCCAACGCCGGCGTTGGCTGAAGACAAAAGTGTATGCCCGTCTTCCGCTGTTTTTCAGAGCTTTTCTCTGGTTTTTTTATCGTTATGTGTTCCGTTTGGGTTTTCTGGATGGGAAAGAGGGCTTGATCTTTCATTTTCTGCAGGGTTGTTGGTATCGCTTCTTTGTCGATGCAAAAATTTACGAGGCGAAGAAGTTCGGAATCAGCCAGGCGGAACGGAGTCATGGATACTCCACCTCAAAACCCTGGGAGGCGACTGTTGACCGCTGAGGACCGGAAATCTGTGAGAATGACCACACGACAGGTGAAGCAGCGAGAGTATTGGACTCCGGACTACTGGAGGGATTATTGGGAGCGGGAGAATCCGTACCGGACCTATAAGCTTCAACGAGATCGACACTTGGCCGTACAGTTGTTGCGGCCTTTGGATGGCAATCGGATTCTCGAAGTAGGGTGCGGTTACGGCCGCATCTCGCAAGCGCTTCTGAGTTCTGCTAGTATTCGACTTGTGGGCGTTGACTTCAGTGAACCCATGCTCAAGGAGTGCAAGAAGATGGTCAATGGTTGGTTCGTGGCATGCCTATCCGATGCTGCGCACCTGCCGTTCCGAAATGGATCCTTCGATGCGGTACTGTGCAATGGTGTGTTGATGCATGTTGAAGACCAGAAGCTGGCGATGATAGAGCTTTGTCGGGTGTTGCGTCCGGGAGGTCGCCTCGTCTTAAGCTCGAATAATCTACTCTCCCCTTTCGCCGTGCCTGTGATCCTCTGGATACGGCTGAAATCCCGAGTGCGTCAAGTCTTCAAACCCCCGTGGTTCTATTACGGTCATCTTGCGAAACTAGGGATCAAGGTGCGTTGTATGGTTGGCGATACTTTGTTGGCGATGGGCGTGACGATTCCGGGAGTCGGCGTGTCAATGATTCCACACATATTATTTCCAGCACTTCGCGTGTTGGACCGGTGGGTAGATCGGCCCCCATTGAACTACCTGGCCTACGAGAATTGGTTCCTTGGGGTGAAGGATAATCAGGAAACAGAAGCAAAGCCGTAAGAGATGCAAGCTCAGCCGTTTGCTAGAGATGCGCTCGTGGAATCGTGTCGGCAAGATATCTTAAGACCGTCAAGGACTCAGAGGAGCCTTTGGGCGGCTTCGACGCCATGGTAAATGCACCCACTCGCGACTCCATGGAAAGAAATCGTTTAAATAATAAGCGAGCAGGTAAGCAGGGGTAGATGATACAGGTCAAACCATTTTGTTTTGATCTTACGGAAGGGGAGATCGATTACTTCAAGCAGCACGCGGCCGAGATTCTCCGTTCGGGTATCTTAATCCTCGGTGAGTACACCAGACGATTCGAGCAGTCCTTTGCGGACTTCATCGGGGCTAAGCATGCCATAGCCGTGAACAGCGGTACCACCGCTCTGGAGATACTGTTGAGGGTTAAGAAGGTTGAAAACAAGACTGTTCTTGTGCCGACGAACACGAATTTCGCGACAGTTGCCGCAGTGATCCGGTCTGGGGGCATTGTGCAGTACCTTGACATGGATAAGAGAACCTTTGCGCCGA
>JAZGDX010000157.1:0-4483 GCA_036478305.1 Bacteroidota bacterium | reverse complement strand
GTGCTACGGTGGGAATATTTACCGGGCAGCACGCTCTTCCTCGTTTGGAGCCAAGCTCGTACTGGTGAAGGGAGCAATTATTTCAGCTCCTTCTCTCAGAATTTCCAGGACACCTTCAAGGTGCCCTCTGATAACGTTTTGCTGTTGAAGCTGAGCTATTGGTGGAGTTTGTGAGAGAAAGAGTTCTGAGCAGTTCGGACGTGCGCACCGTGGTTCGCTGGATAAAGTTGGTGCTCTTCCCTTCGAGTTGGAGCGGATACGCGAGTTCAGCAAAGGTCGCGGTGATGCTCTCGAGCACCGTGTCAGTCGATGCGAGCTCGAACCTCACTGGTACTGTGACGATGGTGTCAGGGAATGAGTGCCACGAAAAGGTTATGCGGTTTGTGTGTGCCGTGTGTGCAAGTGGGGCGTGAACGTTCTGAAACGACGCGGAATCGCTCCTGTAAGTGACTTGCAGTCGGTAGGGTCTCCGGGAAAATTTCATGCGGAGCTTAAGATCGTACTGTTTCAGCTCTCGGCTTTCTTGAATCGTTCCACTTCTTTCCCAGCGGAGCCAATCGGTTGCGATCTGTTCTTTCGGCCTCACTTCATAACGGAAATTCCAGCCAGTCAAAACGGTATCACCTGCCGAATGTGCAACATTGACGTCCTTCAAATACTCTGAACTTCTTAACCAAATCGAGCTGGTCTGTTTCTCCAGGTCGATATCCTCATCCACGTGGACGACACGTCGCCAGGTGTCAGAGTACGTAGGCCTGGGAACAAGAAAGATGATGTATCCGATGGTGATGAGTGCGAGGATACTCCCTGCCCATTTTTCTCTGAAGCGATTGACCCAGAGCAAATCTCTCCCACTCTCTTTGTAGATTCCCACAAACGACGTCAGAAACGGGAACAACCACGCACTGAGACCGAGAACGACTATTCCATAGCTAATCAGGTCGTGAGCGAGCCCGCCAGCTGCGTCCGGCATGACCGCTCGGGCCATGAAGTCCACCTCCTCATGGTACAACAGTCGGATCATCAGGTATGGGGAAGCCGCCCAGAACAAAGTCCGTAAGACTGGATTTCTAACCAGAAAAGCGATGGAAACGAGGAAAAGAGCAGATGCAGCGTAAAAGGCGACGCTGACGCTGACCAAACTGAGTACGAGCGTGAGAACCGCCAGGGGAATCACCGACCGCAACAGATACGCGTTGATCCGAGGACTCAGCTTCATTCGCCGAGCAAATTGGATTCCTATCCAGACGCCCAGGAGGGCAACCAGGGCGGCGAGAAGTCGATAGAGGTGCGGTTCGAGAAACCAGGGGTGTCTCCAACCCTTGAGCAGACCAAGAAGAACCTCGGAGCCCCTCACGAGTGCCATGATGAAAAGCAAAACGACGAAGAGCTTTCCTCCGGAGAATCTGATTTTCTGGTCTAAGTGACCGCGGCCAGTCCGATTGTGTACGACGAAGACCGAGAGGAAAGCTGTGCCGACTGCAATGCCGATGACTATCCAGAGCTGCCATCTCGGGACAAACACTTGCAGGGTCCCAAGTTGATAGAGCCAGTACTGTTCTTTTGATGGTTCTGGGACTCCTTCATCAAACCTCTCGACGAGCCGGTACACCAAGTCACCGGTGCGCTTAAGTCCTTCCGGCCGAAATCGTGAGTAGTCATCCTGAGGTGTGTGGATTGGTGCCGCCACATCGGAGACAAGGGCGATCGCCGGGATCCCTGTTCGCATAAACGGTTCGTGGTCGGAGCTTGCTATGGGTCTCCCAAAGAGAGAGCTGAATGTGTTGAAGTGGGTCACGTACGTCAGGCCATCGTACCCGAGTGCAGCGAACTCCTCAAAAGCTGCGTGAACGAGCCACGAGGGCGCATTGTGATCGTGTACATCGGCGAGGAGAAGTAATGTTGGTGACGCGTCCGCCATGTCGACTTGGATCATCAGCATTACGCTGTCGATGGCTGAATACTCCTTGACGAACAGTTCAGATCCCCGCAGTCCCATTTCTTCCCCGCCGAAGAGAGCGAATACGAGCGTCGACTGCTGATGTCGTTGAGCCAATGCGCGCGCGAGTTCGAGAACTACTGCAACGCCGGATGCATCATCGTTTGCCCCCGGGATTTCCGGACCCGCGGAATCGATGTGTGCTCCGAGAACGATCGCCCGTCCGCTCGTTCCTCGTCGGATTCCGATTGCTATTCCACTCTCCGTGTTGACGACTCTCCGGAACTGATCTCGGGTGCTGCGCATGGGCATGATGTATGCGGTATCGCATCCAGACTCAGTCAGTTTCTGCACGGCATATTCGAGCGCGAACTGCTCTGCTGGAGAGCCCATCGGTCTCGGACCGATGTCAAGGGCAAGAACACGTAGATGTTCGGCTGCGTGAGACTGGGAGAATTCGGTGGTGTGGTCCGCCTGGCCAGCAGCCCTCGAAAATAGGAGGACGACCGCTACTACGGTTACGGCTTGCGCCGCGGGGATTTTCATGCCTACGTGAAATCAGTCAAGGTGGAGGTTGATGAAATCGATCACTCTTTGCCAGTACTCCGCCCCTCCTGCTTCCCAAGCGTCACCGTGCGCAGCTTCGCTAATGTAGTAGAGTTCCTTGGGTTCGTTGGCGTGCTCGAAGAGGATTCGGGAGTATTCGGGTGAGATGAGGGGGTCGTTCCTGCCGTGGGTGAACAGCACCGGCACGTTGATTCTGCGGACAGCGTCCAGAGGTGAAACCTGGTCGGCTTCGAACTTCGCTAACCGCTCGGAGCGGCGCATCACGAAGTTTCCGATGAGCTTTGACCGGAACCTGATGTACCGTTGCTGATAGTCGAGTGCAATTGTACGCAAGTCGGTGAAGCACCCTTCAGAGATGACGAGGTGAATCCGATCGTCTAGCACTGCCGTCTGCATCGCTGTGGCAGCGCCCATGGAGAGACCGAACACCATCAATTTCCCTTCCACTAGAGATCGATGCTGCTGTAGATAGTCGATCATTCGAATTACGTCATACTTCTCGTGGTATCCGTACGTACAGTACTCACCCCCACTTACCCCGTGCCGGCGCATATCAGGCAGAAGGACATGAAACCCGTGTTCGTGAAACAGTTTCGCGCGCACAATTCCTGAGATCCTGTTGTCTCCGACACCGTGGATGTAGAGTATGATACCTCGAGCCTGCGAGTTTGACTTAATGAGCCAGCAGCGTAGCGCGATTCCATCTACAGTCGTGATCGTGATGTCCTCCTGTGGGAGGCCGGCCTCCCGCGGCGTGAGCCAAGGATACTTGTCCTGGTAATAACTCGCAGGTCTCCGGAGCGGTTTCAGGAGGATCGATGGTCCCACACTGTAAATCACGAGATAGGCAGTAAAGAAAAACAGGACGAAGATGCTAAGGAGTATGGTGAGGATAGTCATGTGAGGGGATATTCATCATCGATGCGGAGACCAACGATTGCTTTCTATGTACAGAATTTCCCGAGCAGAAGCAAGCATTGGACCTTCCTCAGCACACCGGCATGTTGCGCGCAGTGTGAGAGAAGTTGATGTTGCGAGAACAGGTCTTCGAAACCAAACATGAGAACATCGTCAACCGCGATCCTAGCATTGGCTTCATGGATTCAAGTTGGCACCAACTACTTCCATCGTTCGATCGATCTCTTCGATCGTGTTGTAGAAATGTGGGGAGATGCGAATGCAGCCTTCCCGGAGTGCAGTCTGAATGTTGTTCAGTTGGAGGGTTTCGAACAAAGCAGGACCGTTCGGGACACGGAAGGTTAGGATGCCCGCTCGAGCGGTCGCCTCTTCCGGGGTTATGAGCGGTAGGCCGAGTGGCCGGATTCCATCGATGAGGTGCTGTGTCACCGAGTGAACATGTCTCTCAATATTTTCAATGCCGATTTCAAGTAGTGTTGAAAGAGAGGCGTGGAGGCCGGCGATTCCGAGGAAGTTTAACGCACCGTTTTCGTACCGCTGTGCTGTTTGTTGCAGGTCAAGGCGATATCGGAAGAAATCGCTGAAATAGTCCTTGATGCTGGTCCATCCGAGATACGCCGGTTCGAGGCGGGACTGCAGTTCCTCCGTTAAGTAGACGAAGGCAATGCCCTGGGGTGCCATCAGCCACTTTTGGCCGCCGCAGGCAAGAAAATCGATCTTCATCCTGTGAACCTCGATCGGAGTGACTCCGGCCGCCTGGATGGCATCGACACAGAAGATAATGCCTTTGGAGGCACAGAGCACCCCCAGGGCCTCAAGGTCTACTTTAGAACCATGAAAAAATTGGACGTGGCTGATGGAAAGCAGCCGTGTCCGCGGAGTGATGGTACGCTCGATATCCCCGAGGAGAAGTCGTCCGTCCCGGTTTCGGACGAAGTCAATTTCAACCCCGAGCCGCTTCAGGTTGAGAAACGGATAGACATTGGCCGGAAACTCCATATCGTTGAGCAGAACCCGGTCCCCGACTTTCCATTTCAATCCCGTCGCGAGCAGGTTGAG
>JAZGDX010000156.1:0-3865 GCA_036478305.1 Bacteroidota bacterium | reverse complement strand
CTCCTCGACGAGAAGCCGCCCAAGCTCCACAAAACGTTCTTTCGGCCAGATCTTCGTCGCGTGTTTTGCAGCAGGACAGAATCCGATGATACGTTTCGACTCTCGAAAACCATACTCATTTAACCTGGCCCAAACGTCCCGGATGATGGACTCCGGAACAAACACGTCCAGGCCTTCGCCGTCGTTTCCGACACCAAGCTCTGCAAGTGGTTCAAAATACCGATCCGCTACCGAGACAATACCATTGTAGAAGTTCTTCTTGAATCGCACGAGCATCCACCGGGCGAATTTCTGCTTGTCAATTTTTAACACTCGATCTGCATGGCAGAACGACCGAAGATAGACACTCCGGATGTTGCCGTGCAGATCGATTACCAGGTCGTATCGTTCATCACGAATTCTCCGCCCCACCCCGCTGAGCCCTCGAAAGCCACCGCCAGGGTCAACCTCAATAATACCGGAAAGATAGGGGTTGTAGCGGACGAGTTCTGCGTACTGGGATTTGACAAGAAAATCCACTTGCATTTCCGGAAACGTTTTTCGAAGATTGCGGACGAGAGGTGTCGAAAGTACAATGTCGCCGATGGAACTAAGACGAAGGAGAAGTGTTTTTCCAGGTACAGAGTGCATAGAGTGTGCGCTATGGTACAATTTTCCGGAACGAAAGGCAAGTTGACGCACTCGCTTGATTTTCTCGAGGAAAATTTGGATACTGCTCGGCAAGCAACCCTGATAAGCATACGTTTCATGTTGAGGAGAATATAAAGGAGCATGAAGAAACCATTCACTGTCGGTGAACTTCGGCAAAGCGGTTATCAAATCCTTTCCGTCAAGGAAGAGATGAGAAAGAACCTCATCAAGAAGATGAGGAACAGTGAGACCCTTTTTCCAGGAATCATCGGTTTTGAAAGAAGCGTAATCCCGGCGATCATCAATGCCATTCTAGCGAAACACGATATCATTCTCCTCGGACTTCGCGGACAGGCGAAATCACGTATTCTCCGGATGTTGCCGAACTTCCTCGACGAATGGATCCCGATCATCAAAGGGAGCGAGATCAACGATCACCCCTTTCGTCCTGTGAGCAAACATGCGGTTGATCTCTTAGCTGAATGCGGCGAAGCGACGGAGATCGAATGGATCCCACGTGATGCTCGATATAGCGAGAAACTCGCGACACCCGACGTGACTATCGCTGACCTGATCGGCGATATTGACCCCATCAAAGCGGCCTCACAACGACTCCTGTATTCCCACGAGGGAGCAATCCACTTCGGGATCATCCCCCGTACGAACCGAGGAATTTTCGCCATCAACGAGCTTCCGGATTTGCAGCCACGCATCCAGGTAAGTCTATTCAACATCATGGAGGAAAAAGATATTCAAATCCGCGGGTTTAACATACGCATCCCGTTAGATATCATGATCGTGTTTACTGCCAACCCGGAGGATTATACAAATCGCGGGAACATCATCACGCCGTTGAAAGACCGCATCGCTTCTCAGATACTCACCCACTATCCGAAAACGATGGATGAGGCGATCAAGATTACTGAGCAGGAAGCCTGGATTAATCGAGACGGCCTTGATGTTCACATTCCACACTATTTCGCGGAGATCGTCGAACAGATTGCGTTCGAAGCAAGGAAGAGCGAATTCGTCGACCAAAAGTCGGGCGTGAGCGCTCGATTGACGATCGCAACGATGGAAATCCTTGTCAGCAACACGGAAAGGCGAACAATATTCTCCGGTGAAAAAAGTGTTACCCCGCGGATTTGCGACCTCGTGGGGACGCTTCCTGGCATAACCGGCAAGATTGAGCTTGTGTTCGAAGGAGAACAGGAAGGTTCTGTAAAAGTCAGCAAGGCGTTAATCGGAAGGGCAGTGCGCGAGGTTTTCAAGAAATATTTTCCTGACCCACTCAAAAAACGGGTACGAAGCTATCAGGAACATCATCCAGAACCACCAGACCCTGAGTACGGCAAAATTCTCGCGTGGTTTGAGACGGGTAACAAGATCGAAGTTTCGGACGAGATGACCACCGAACAGTATTTCCGTGAACTCGACAAGGTGAAGGGTTTGCGCGAGCTCACGAAGAGACACATGAAACTCGCTGAAGAAAGCAAAGAGGAGTTCGCCGCCGCGATGGAGTTTGTCCTCGACGGACTTCATCAAAACTCCAAGATCGCGAAGGATGAGGTAGACAATACGACTGCGTACAAAGACCTCGTCGGAAGCATTTTTCTGCAGAAAGGAAAGTCGGGCTTTGAGGACGACTAGTAACGAGGGTTTTGAGCTGCCCATGGACGATACGCGGTTGAGCGTTCGTCCCAGCGAAGGCGAAAAAATGTATCCCTCCTGCAATCTGTGTCCCTCATGGCCGGAGGCTATCCAAACTAGTGTGTGGACGGAAAAATGAGATTGCGTTACAGCAAATGGACTTCGGAGTCGATGACCGACGAGCAGCGGCTGCAAGGCCTGATATCGATCTTCAGCTACCTGTTGCTCCAAAACAGTGGTGACGTCGAGGAAGCGCTGGAATGGCTCAAACAGCTCGCGCAGGAATATGGCTTGTTCGACGAAAACATGACGATGGAAGATTTTGTCGACAAGCTCAAGGAACTGGGCATCATCGAAGACGCGAAAGACATGATGGTTTTGACGACGAAAGGTGTTCAGCGTATCCGCCAGGACGCGTTGCATGAGATCTTTACGTCGTTGAAGAAAGGGTCCATGGGACTCCATGAAACACCGCATACTGGAAGTGGGATTGACCGACTGTCGGAGACTCGGAAATTCAGTTTCGGTGACAATCCCACGAGCATCGACCTGACCAATGCTGTTAAGAATGCGCTTCTTCGAGACGGTATCGATGAATTCCAACTCCGCGAGGAAGACCTCGAGGTGTACGAAACCGAGCTCCAGACGAACGTCGCAACTGTGGTCATGCTGGATGTCAGCCACAGCATGATTCTCTACGGAGAAGATCGCATCACGCCAGCAAAACAGGTCGCGTTGGCGCTCTCTGAACTCGTCCGGACGAAATTTCCGAAAGATTACCTGGCTCTCGTCATCTTCGGCGATGCAGCAAAGGTAGTCAGCTTGTCGGAGCTCCCGTTTCTCGATGTCGGACCCTACCACACAAACACCAAGGCAGGTCTGAACATGGCTCGAATGCTTCTCCGACGTCACGGAAATGCCAATAAACAGATCTTCATGGTGACAGACGGGAAACCCTCGGCCATCTTCGATGACAACGGTCGATTGTACAAGAACTCCTTCGGACTCGATCCTCGCATCGTGAACAAGACGCTGGATGAAGCGGTACAATGTCGGCGTGAGAAGATTGTCATCAGCACCTTCATGGTCGCCCGCGACCCGTATCTTGTGAATTTCGTCGAAGAACTCACGCGAGCAAACCGTGGTCGTGCGTACTATTCCTCTCTCAGCAACCTCGGTGAATACCTCTTCGTGGACTACATCCGGAACAGACGCAAGCGCATCTCGTAAACCCACCTGTTGCTTGAAATTTACGTAAAATATGTGCATACTTCAGTTTGTTTCTGAGGGAGTATCACGGTGTTTCTCTGCTTCACCGCCCGGCGTCATCGATCAACATTCGAGCGAAGGTACCTCGAGAACGAACTGAACGCTCGACACCGAGTAGCGCAAATCGCGTGCATGGCACAACTGAGTAGAGAAAGAGGATGTGGAGATTCCGGACCCAATGAGCGAAGTGTGAGAGTGCCGACATGTTACTAGTTATCCCATCCATGGACATCCGAAACGGGAAATGCCTCCAGTCGATCCAAGGACTTCCAGGACTCGAATGTGATTACTCGAATGATCCTGTCGAAAATGCAAA
>JAZGDX010000155.1:0-6324 GCA_036478305.1 Bacteroidota bacterium | reverse complement strand
GTCTCGGACTTCCAGCACTCTTCTGCTTCATCATCGGCCTCGAAAACGGTCGCCCACAGCCGGTGTTTCGGAAGTTTCCACACAGCTGTCAGTAGTTCCCAGGCCCACCGGATTGCCTCTTTCTTGTAGTAGTCCCCAAATGACCAATTTCCCAGCATCTCGAAGAATGTGTGATGATACGTGTCCTTACCGACCTCCTCGAGGTCGTTATGTTTCCCGCTGACGCGGATACACTTCTGTGTGTTGGCGGCTCGACTGTATTCGCGTTTACCGGTCGCCAGGAACACATCCTTGAACTGATTCATACCGGCGTTTGTGAAGAGAAGGGTGGGATCTTCCCAGGGAATCACCGGTGCGCTCGGAACGATCCTGTGACCGCGGTCCTCAAAAAACTTGAGAAAATTCCGTCTGATTTCATTTGCTGTCATCGCGGGAATCCATCTGCTGAAACCGGTCGCAACGTGACCACTTTGCGGGTGGCATGAAGCCACATTGTCACACGTCGTCGCCCCGTGGGAACAATTAGTCTCTTGATCACACTTCGATCTGGGTGTGCAGCCCGATCTCTTCCAGGATACCGTTGACTTTCAAACATTCGGCCATATCACCGGAGAAGACCATGGCCTTCCCGGTCGTATGCACCTCCCACGCGAGGGATTCTGCCTTGACCGAATCGCACCTGAGTGCCTTGATGAGCTGTCCAATCACCTCGTCAAACGTGTGCTCCTCATCGTTGAACAGGATGACCTTTGCAGGCTCGTAGGTCAGTACTTCGACCTCTTTTTCAGGCTTGATGGTGGTTTGAGTGGTCATGGGGAAAGGACGAATGCGTGTTGTACTCCACCCGAACAAAACGCTTAATTATACAAAAAAGGGCAGATTATATCAAGGAAAGCGACTACAAGGGTAAGCCGAAGGTCTGGGTATAATATGTTTGCCCATCTGTGGCGACGTAGATTCCGATACCAATCTCGGTGAACTGGTCGTTCAGGATGTTTGCGCGGTGTTCGCTACTTGCCATCCAACCCTGAAAGACTTCATTTACGGACTCGGTGCCCGATGCGATGTTTTCCCCCAGAGCTATGTATGCATATCCAAATTTTCTCGCTCGATCAATATATGTTTCACCCTCAGGGCTGATGTGTGAAAAATACTCTCGTTCTGCCATGTCGAAGCCGTGGTAGCGGCTGATCTCGACGAGGATTCTGTTGATTCGAAGAGCGGGAAGTCGATGCTCTCTGCGCGCGTCGTTGGTGAGTCCCATTAGGAGGAGCTCATCTCCTTCGAGGATATGCCTCGGTGTTTCAGCCAGGTCGGAACTCTTGCAGTGCAGTCCGCCGATAGCGCAGAGAGCAATCAGCGCTGGCAAGATAAGGCTTCTTGAATTCACATCGCCTCGACAATTGTCTTACCGAACTCGGAACACTTTACTTCCCTTGCCCCTTCCATCAAGCGGGCAAAGTCGTACGTGACGACCTTGGACTCGATGGTTTTCTCAAGCCCCTTTATGATGAGGTCTGCAGGTTCTTTCCAACCCATGTACCGCAGCATCATCTCCCCGCTGAGAATGAGAGATCCGGGGTTGACCTTGTCCTGGCCGGCGTATTTCGGAGCAGTTCCGTGCGTTGCCTCGAACAGAGCAAGTCCATTCTGAAAATTGATATTTCCGCCCGGAGCGATACCGATTCCCCCCACCTGGGCAGCAAGAGCGTCGGAAATGTAGTCGCCGTTGAGGTTGAGGGTGGCGATAACATCAAACTCGGATGCGCGGGTCATAATCTGCTGCAGAAAAGCGTCCGCGATCGCATCCTTGATGAGAATTTTTCCAGCTGGGATTACACCACCGGAGTCGTCCCAAGTGACCACTTGATCGCGAAATTCCTCCTTGGCAAGTTCATAGCCCCATTCGCGAAACGCCCCTTCAGTGAACTTCATGATATTGCCTTTGTGGACGAGTGTAACCGATTTGCGATTATTATCGAGTGCGTAGCGGATTGCTGCCCGAACGAGTCGTTTTGTACCCTCAATCGACACGGGCTTAATGCCGATACTGGAGGTCTCTGGGAACCGAATCTTCGTCACTCCCATTTCTGTCTGCAGCCACGCTATTGCCTTCTTCGCTTCCGGAGTACAGGCCTTCCATTCGATCCCAGCGTAGATGTCTTCCGTATTCTCACGGAATATCACCATATTCACAGCCTCGGGTCGTTTGACGGGAGAGGGTACCCCCCGAATGTACCGCACAGGTCTCAGACAGACGTACAGATCAAGCGTTTGGCGGAGGGTTACATTGATCGAGCGGATTCCACCTCCCACTGGAGTCGTCAAGGGTCCCTTTATCGCGACGATACACGTTCGAATCGCATTGACCGTATCGTCCGGAAGCCACGTGTTATCTCCATACACACGGTTCGACTTCTCTCCGGCAAAGACCTCGAACCACACAATCCTCTTCTTGCCTCCGTACGCTTTTCTTACCGCAGCGTCAAAGACATTCTTAGCAGAGCGCCATATCTCTGGTCCTGTACCGTCACCTTCAATGAACGGGATTATGGGATCATCTGGCACTTGGAGGACACCATCCTGGACGGCAATCAGCTGGCCGTCTGTCGGCAGCGTGAGTTTCTCGAATTCTGTCATGAACGTGTCTTTCTGTCTCGGTTGGAAGTCTTGCCCCCTCCGGACGGATTGCGCCCCGCGAAGCGACGCCCATCGGGGGGAACTACTCCGAGAGATAGTCTTCATTCGGTGCTGGATGTACTGTACAGATTCGCCACACAGGATCTTTCTCTCTCATCTATCTCGCGGATTGAATGTGTTTCCGAATCCGACGCCCGTATTGTTCCATGAGATTGTCCTCATACGTCTTGAGCTTCAGCACGAACTTGATCTGATCGTCGTCGTATCGCGGTGTGATGTGGAAGTGGAAATGGAACACAGTTTGACCAGCAGCACGACCGTTATTCGAGAATATGTTGAAGCCGCTCGGATTCAGTTCATTCACGATTGCTTCTGAGACCACCTTAGTTGCCAGGATGAAGTCCGATAGTGTGTCATCGGGAAGTTCGACGAAGGTCTCACAGTGGGTCTTGGGTATGATGAGGGCGTGTCCGAAATGAATCGGCTTGATGTCGAGGATTGCGATCGCATGACGGTTTTCGTAAAGAACTTCGGCTCGCTCGTCATGTCGAACGATTCTGCAGAATGTGCAATCCATTGAATGATCCGTCTCCATCCCCGCTCGTCGGTCGACATTGTTCGCCCGGCAAAGTGATCAGGCGCCGCGACCAAGCAACATGTATCCTTGGGGCGGCGGTTGAAGAGGACATCCGCTCTCAAGGACAATCGGAAGAACAATTCAACGGTACAAAAAAGTGCTATGAAAGTCAACGAACCCGGGATGGCACTTCAGGCAGACCTGGAAGGTTGGCGGGTGTGATCGACGCTGACTAACAGGAGTGATGGAAGGAAAATTCTTGACTCTTCGGCTTTGTTTCGGTATCTTGATCAATAGATTCACTCCTTAGCAGAAGCATATCGAGATTCTAACCGGAAGGAGCACCCATGAAAAACACATTCTCTCTTGTCTTGCTAGTGAGCGTGCTTGTGCTTGGGATCGTAACTCAGGGATTTCAATGTTCCTCCGCAGAGATGACGAGTGCGCGCCTTTACATCCAGCGTTCCGATTGGGAGAGCGCGAGGGCAAGCTTGGAAAAAGAACTGACGAGCAATCCCCAGAACGAGGAAGCATGGTATCTGCTCGGAAGAGTCAACGCCGAGAGGAAGGATTTTGCTGCCATGAGGGAGGCGTTCGATAAGGCTTTGTCGGTTTCGAAAGTTCATGAGGAAGAAATACTGACTACGCGGATGAGTTTCTGGTCGCAATACTTCAACAGGGGCGTGAGCTATTTTTCCAGGGGTCAAGACTCGTCGGACTACTACGATCGAGCCGTTGAAGCTTTTAAGACTGCTCTCGTGATTAATCCTGACAGCTCGAGCACGTACAAGAACCTCGGATTTACCTACGTTGGGAAAGGGGATGTTGATGCAGCTGTAGAACCTCTTCAAGAGGTCCTGAAGAGGGAGAACGACACCCAATCTGCGAAGCTGCTCGGTGAGATTTACTACGATGAGGGAGTGCGCCATCGTAACGCATATCAAGCACTGGGGCCCGAGAATGTGGACTCCACGGAGCACTGGGCTGCCATCGAGAGCTTTAACGTAGCGATTGAGTACCTGAAAAAAGCGAGTTCATGGAACCCAGACGATGAGGAGATCGCATCGGTGCTGATGAACACGTATATCGCGGCTGATCAAATCGACCTCGCGACGGAGGAATTCCGCCGGGGGGCTGCACGGAATCCGAAAAACAAGGTCTATAGGTATAACTATGGAGTACTCTTGTTGAAGGAAAAGAACTATGCCCAGGCGATCGGGGAATTTAAGGAGGCTGTGCAGGTTGACCCAAACTATGAGAATGCGCTCTACAACATCGGTGTTGCTAACGTGAATTGGGGAGTTGAAATGAGAGAGGCGGCGGAAGCAGCGGTACAGAATAAGCCCAGAGGTACCCGGATCGACAACTCGTACGAGGAGAAATTCACTACCGCGCTCCCTTACTTCAAACGGGTCCTTGATCTGCGACCCGATGATGCCGATCTATGGGAGCAACTCGGAAGAGTGTATGCAAACCTGAACGTGCAGGCAGAAGCAAAGGATGCCTTCGATAGGGCCGACGCAATCCGTCAAGGTCAGTAGCGAATCGTGTGTGAAAATTTACCGCCCACGGTTTTGAGAGATCGTTCAGTGTGGGCGTTTCTTGTTCTTGAGGAAGGAGCTTATTCGTCGATGAGCGATCAGAAGCCTTCTCCACAGCAGATCAACGTTGAACTCGGCGAAAAGGAAGCCGAAGGCATTTACTCTAATCTTGCGATCATCACGCACTCTCCCGCAGAATTTGTGGTCGATTTCACTCGCGTACTCCCTGGAGCCCCAAAAGCTAAGGTGCACGCCCGCGTCATCATGACTCCGCAGCATGCAAAGTTGCTGTTGAATGCTCTGAAGGATAACATCGAGAAGTACGAGAAGAAATTTGGTGAGGTGAAACTCCACGGCGCGGGTCCGGGAATCGGGGCGGGATATGGATTCCAGCCGCCATTGAAGGAGGGGAAGCAGTCCTGAACGGAGCGGCATCCTACAGGATGTAGCGACTCAAGTCGCGGTCTTTGACGATTTGGCTCATCCTCTCCTGGACGATTTCCTTCGTAATCCGGATGCGACGACTCCCTACATTCTCCGGAGCCTCGTACAGGATGTCTTCGAGCAGCGTTGTCATGATAGTCTGAAGGCGTCTCGCACCGATGTTTTCGACTTCCTCATTCACCTGATCGGCTACTCTCGCAACCTCAAGAATTCCGTCTTCGCTGAAGTCTATCTTCACGCCCTCAGTTTCGAGTAGAGCCGTGTACTGCTTAATCAATGCGTTCTGAGGAAGGGTCAGAATTTTCACGAAATCTCCCTCTGTGAGACTATCCAGCTCCACACGGATGGGAAAGCGGCCCTGAAGTTCCGGGATCAGGTCGGACGGCCTCGTTGTCGTAAATGCTCCGGACGCGATAAAAAGAATATGGTCCGTCCGCACCATCCCATACTTCGTCACAACATTCGATCCCTCTACGACCGGCAGCAGATCTCGCTGCACCCCCTCGCGCGACACATCTGGTCCCGCACCCTGTCCCCGGCTGCCTGCGATTTTGTCGATCTCATCGAGAAATATTATGCCTGAATTCTCGCATCGGTCGATTGCCTCCTTGACCACTTTGTCCATATCGATCAGCTTCTGAGCTTCCTCCTGGAGAAGCACCTGTCGTGCCTCTGTAATTTTCAATTTTCGGCGCTTCATTTTCTTCGGCATGATGCTGCCGAAAATATCCTGAAGGTTCACGCCCATCTCTTCCAGACCGATCGGACCAAGGACCTGCATCACAGGGAACTGCCCCGCAGGGATGTCGACTTCGATCATTCTCTCATCGAGTTCTCCGTCTCGAAGCTTCTGACGGAATTTTTCGCGCGTAAGCTCATTGTTTTCGGCGTCGGCCGGTTCCGCACCGACTTCGACAGTCTGCCGATGCTTGACGGGTGGAATGAGAGCATCGAGGATTCGCTCTTCAGAAAGCTCACGTGCCTTATCCTGGACCTCCAAAGTCTTCTCTGCCTTAACCATATTTACCGCGATGTCGGTCAGGTCTCGAATCATCGACTCGACATCCCGTCCTACGTAGCCGACCTCGGTGTACTTCGTTGCCTCGACCTTGAGAAACGGTG
>JAZGDX010000154.1:0-5779 GCA_036478305.1 Bacteroidota bacterium | reverse complement strand
ACACATCCACGACAACCGCCGCACCGATCAACTGATCGAGTGGGATTTCATCGACCGCATTCCGACGCTCATAGAAATGGATAGGTGCGTCGATGTGTGTCCCCCCGTGTTCAGCCGTGCAGAACGTATTGGCGGTGTAGTAGTAGCCTTTCTCAGTGATTCCTTCGAAGTCCTTCTCGAGCATGAATCCTTGCGCGGTTGGCCAGAAGATGGTTTGATCATCGAATGCATGCGTGAGGTCGATAATATTGTGCGAGGGAAATTCCTCACTGCCCGTACAGCCGAAAAGAAAGACTAACAACTGGAGCAGAAGAACTGTAATGCACGGTCTCATCTCCATCCTCCTCTTAGACGGTTGCAGATCTGTATGACTCTCATCCTCTCGCTGGAGCGCGTCATTTCGCAAGGTACTCAGTGGCAATACGCTCGTACATTTCCTCGAACTCCCAGTAGGCGTTGTGCGCCCCAACTGCACTTTCTCCCATACTCAGTTCTGTATTTTCGTCCACCCGGTAAAAATCCAGCTTGCCGCTCACCTTGTCCTGGGCATCCCAGAAATTCGTCCAGTGCACATGCTCCAGGAGCGGCGTGATGGGGTTGGCAAGCTCCTTCGGGTTGGGCTGCTCAGATAGTGGACGAGCTTTGAACCCGTGGTAGTGCGCAAGAATCTGCCGTCTGAGGTATTCATCGTCGGGAGTATGTTCCCGGAAGAAGAAGGCAATCTTGTCGAGCGGAGAGCCGAACGTAATAAATCCGGTGATCTTGCTGGCCAGTTTCCGGGGAATGATTCCAACGTTCATCGCGTGATTGATCCGGTTTAATGCATCGAAGCCGATGACGCTTCCCAATGAGTGTCCCACCACGATGATCCGTCGGTAGCGCTTATCTTCGAGCAAGAACCGCAGCTCTTCCAGCGCTCCATCGAGGACATCCTTGCGAACGGAAAAGAACTTCGACCGAATGTCTGTGGTTGTGTAGACAACGATGTCACCGACGAAATCAATTGCCTTCTTTTCGATCCATTTCAGAAACGGCGAGAGGACTCTGCTCACCCGTATGGGGACGAACGACGGAAAAACGGAAAGTAGTCGCATGAACCAACCGAGATGCTTCAAATACCAATGTTTCTTGAAGCGTCCATGCTTGAACGCATCGACAGAAGTACCTTCGTACTTGAGGGCCAGTGCTTCGTTCTCAGCGTAAAACTTTCTTGCACCTTCCGAGGTCTCCACAAGCCAGCGAACGATATCAACGAGCTTAACCTGTCTCTGTACTTTGTGTGCCCAATAGTACTCATAGAGATCGATAGTCACTCGGTCCGTCTTTTTCCTTGCCAAGGAGATATAGTTTTCAACCCAGCCCGCTCGGGATGCGACCTTATGCTTGCCGGGAAAAAGGACACGGCCGTTGAGCTTCTCCAAAACATTCCAGAACGTCGAGGTGAACGCATCAAGAGTCTGGAAGGGATGCTGCTCTCCAATGCCGTGAATAATAAGAATCGCGGTCGATCGATCTGGCCAGATTGACATTGGGCGTACCCCCAGACGGTGGCAATGGTGTGACTAGCGCACGGGACCGGGGAACACAGCCTCAGGTCGCATTCCTTGCCTGGAGCAATAGCAGCAACGGGAAACCCAGGTACTTTCTTGCTTCGGGAACGCTCTCTACCAGCTGCTCATCTCCACTAAATTCCCTCACGGAAATGTCCACGAAGCCAGCCTGCTGGAAGGCCTGAGTATAGTCCCCTGATGTGTGACGAATCGCCCCGAGCCGATACTCGATACGATCCTTCTGAAAGTTTGCTTCTATCCCGGCGGCAGCCATTTCAGGATGATAGACCGAGAAAACTACGCGACCCTCCCTGTGGAGGACACGCTGCATTTCTCCCAGGACCAATGGCAGTTGTTCCAGATGCTCTCCGACGAGCGCGCAAACTACAGCATCGAAAATGCCATCTCTGAATGGCCATGGTCTCTGAAGATCAGCTAGCACGAGCCGAATGTTGCGGTAGTTGCGATGCGCTATCTCAAGCATACCGAAAGAAAAGTCGAGACCCACAACTTCAGAGTTGGCCTTCAGGAATTCCGAAAAGTACCGTCCCGTGCCACAACCTGCATCGAGAATACGTTCACCCCGCTCCGCCTGCACAACCGCGGGAGTGACGCGCTCGTCCAGGCTGACCACCGGGTTGGGTGTGGCGTCATACGTTTCGGACCAAAGGTCGTAGCCCTGGCGTGCGTCCAAACGACGAATTCTCATCGGTGTTCGCTTTGCTCATAGTGCATTCTGAGAATATCCTCCCCGAAATCGTTGTCAAGATCGCGTACTACTGTATGGATATGATTCGCATTGTTTCGAGTGTTATCGTATTCAATAAGGAGAGTCGGACCATGAATTCGATAGTAATGCGCCCGTCCCGATTCCGCGTCGCCGGCCCAAGCGAAGTGCAACTTTTCCACTTCCGCCTGTTCGATCCTCTCCAGTTGTGCATTTGCCAGTCGATCTCCGTTGTTACGAATGTACACCTTCACGAGGTGCATCAATTGCGCTTTTTGAGTGTCGGTCATCTCAGACGCAGATAACCCTTCAGGTATTCCGATCCTGGCTTTCCGACTGGCGCCCGTAATAATGTCGCTTGGTGCACTCTTCGAAATGATCGCCATCGAGCGTTGTGAGGGACCCAGCGCATTGAGCAAGTCACGAGCGAGGACCTCTTCCTCCTCAAGTGCTCGCCATCCCTTGAGCGGCCCTTCGGGCACTTCAGCCGGATTTGCTCCCATGAAGGCAGGCGTTGCCGCCACAAGTTCTTCGGTGGCCGAAGAAAAGTTCAGTGAGAGATGATGCCCTTCAACACGCCAACCCCAAGGTGCATCAGTTGATGGGGTCCCAAAAATCGTGAAGTAATAGAGGTCCGGATCGCGAAACGTATCTCCTAAGCCACGACCCTCGAGCTCTCTCAGAACGGCTTCCAGCTGTATTATGCCTGTTGCTTTTTCGTAACCCTGGTCGCTCAGCGCACTCTGAAGGAGCGCAAACGCAGCTTCTCTCTGTTTTGCTGTCATGAATTTGATCGGCACCCCTCTTCGAGAACGGGGAATATAATGCCAGTTGAACCTTTCGTCACTTTCAAAAGGGTAAGTGGCTCGATCGAGCATACCAGGGCCTAGTTCCTTCAGGAATAGCTGCGCTGAAGCCAGCATACCCGCATGAGTATGCTCCGCGGTGCGGTTCGAGCCGTCGATCTGGAGAAAAGCAGCTAGGCTGGAAAAAAAGGCTGCAAGGGTCACGAATAAAGTAGTGTTCTTCTTATACATGCCGCTCTCCACCTGATTGCTACGCAGCAGAGACTCCGCGCCGAACCGATATCGGAAAAAGTTCCTTGAAAACCTTGCAAAGGCCGAGACGGGAAGAAATCCTCTAAGTCTGACTCCGCAGGACTCTCCCAGGAAGTGCTCCAGTGTGCTGACCATCCTTCATGACGTGCACACCGTTCACCATGACGTGAGGGATACCGACGGCATACTGGTGCGGGTCGAGGAAGGTGGCTCTGTCCTCAATCGCGTTGTAATCGAAAATGACGATGTCAGCGACCCGACCGACTTCGATTTTTCCCCTGTCCTTCAACCCAATTTTTTCTGCTGGCATCAAGGTCATTTTACGGATCATTTCCGGAAGCGTGACAAGTTTCTTCTCCCGCACGAACCGCGCGATGGCACGGGGGAACGTCCCATATGAGCGAGGATGTGGCCGAGATTGGCTGAGCTTCCCGTAGGTAGCGCTGGAACCAGCATCGGAAGAAACCATTACGCGCGGGTGTGCGAGCACTTTCTCCGTGCCCTCCTCATCCATCCCAAACCCAACCATGTTCACACGGCCGTCCTCGGCAATGAGGATCTGACGACAGAATTCGAACGCATCAACATCCGATTCCTCGGAAATCTGTTTCACAGTCTTCCCCTGGTACACTTTATTGCTGTCGCTCAACACGAAAGAGATGAGCACCCCGTCCCACCCCCCAGCGAGACTCTGCACCTTCGCCTCCACTTCCGATCGAATCTTTCGCCGCAACGTTGAATCGCGAAGCCGCCCGAAGAATCTCTCCCTCCCACCTTCCCTGCACCATATTGGAAAGAGGGAAGAAAGACCGGTGTTGTACGCAACGTACGGATACCGGTCCGCATGGATGTCCAGACCTTCACCAGCCGCGTCATCAAGCCGATTGAGTGCCTCGTCCACCTTGTCCCAGTTGGATTTTCCCTGTGCCTTGAGGTGGGAGATTTGCAGTCTCGCCTTGGCTCTCCGAGCGACATCGATTGCCTCATCGATGGCTTCGAGCAGTCGATCCCCTTCATCCCGCATGTGCGTCGCATAGACTCTTTGCTCTTCTGGCAGCACACGTACGAGTTCCACGAGCTCATCCCTATCCGCAAAGCTCCCGGGGGTATACTCCAACCCGGTCGACGCTCCCCAGCACCCCTGCTCAGCGGCCGCGATCACCTCCCGCTGCATCGAGCTGATCTCATCGGGTGTGGCACGTCGGTCATCCAAGCCAACCACCAGCTCGCGCAGTGTACCGAGTCCAACGAAGGACAGCAGGTTCACCGCCGTTCCGTTCCGCTCGAGCGCATCGAATAGCCCACGAAAATCACGCCACGACAATTCGACGCCGTAGTAGTCTTTGAAACGCTGCAAATCCTCCTCGATCTCCGGTCCTCCAACTGGAGCCCAGGATGATCCGTCGTTCCCGATGACCTCGGTTGTGACTCCCTGCCGTATCTTGCTTTCAGCCCTGGGATTGAGGAACAAATCTACGTCCGTGTGTGAATGGATGTCGATAAAACCCGGAACCACCTTCAATCCTGTGGCGTCAATAGTCGCAATCGCATCCATCGCCTGGAGGTCTCCGATCTTCGCGATCTTCCCGTCTTTAATCCCCACATCCAACGCGTTTTCCATCGTTCCCGACCCATCGATCACCGCCCCGTTCCGAATGATCAAGTCGAAAGCTGGCCTCACGCTGCGGATGCTCGTAAACGTCAGTCCACCAAGAAAGGTGCTCGACACACCGAAGAGGGCACTCTGCTTAAGGAATCGCCGTCGTGAGATGCTGTTACGCATCAAGACTCCACCTGACTCCGGTTTCTACAACGAGGATAAGGTCCTGAACCCGAGGAAGACAAAAAAGAGACCGAATCCCGTTAGAACCAAGCCGGAGATTGCGACCACACTCCGGTAGAACTTGTCGGAGATAAACTTCCTTCCTCTGGCGAACACGTAGGCGATCAACACGTGGAAGAGGATGACCCCTCCCATCATACCCGCGATGAAGCTAATGAGGGCCGAATCGCCGATACCCTTCGTCCAGTTGATGTATCCGAGCCCGACAGTCGCCCACCAAATCCAGTAGAGCGGATTACCGACGGTGACCACCACGCCAGCCAGAAGCGGGTGAATCGATGCCCTCTTGATAGTGCTCCCTTTCTCCGTCTTGACTGCTTTACCTCGAAGCGAATAGCTCTTGGACCTTCGAAGCACACTTGCACCCGACCATGTGAGGAACGCGCCACCGAGCAAGGCGGTCATGCCAGTGAACACCGGCACACCCAACATTCCTGCAAATCCGAGAATCCCGGCAGCGAGAACGAATGCATCGACCACAAGCACTCCAGCGAAGACCAGCAGGGCAGCACCGAAACCTGCCTCCACGGCACGATCGATCAAATAGGCCATGATCGGTCCGGGCAACGCGGAACTCGCAACGCCCACTCCGAACGAGCTG
>JAZGDX010000153.1:0-3063 GCA_036478305.1 Bacteroidota bacterium | reverse complement strand
ATTGCGCAGAATATCAAGCAGTTCCAGGCGATTCCGTACGACCAGCTCTGCTGCCGCGGAAGGAGTCGGCGCTCGCAAGTCCGCAACGAAATCACTGATGCTGAAGTCGACTTCGTGTCCCACAGCGCTGACGACAGGAATGTTCGACTCGTAGATCGCGCGTGCAACCGCTTCCTCATTGAACGCCCAGAGGTCCTCAAGAGACCCTCCCCCCCGACCCACAATCATCACATCAACCTCACCGTACGCGTTCAAGTCGAGGATTGCTTGGGCGATTTCGTCCGCCGCGCCGTAGCCCTGAACTCGGACGGGAACGAGGATGAGTTCGACGGCCGGGAACCGTCGACCGATGATGTTGATCATATCCCGGAGCACCGCACCGATTGGAGATGTAACGATTCCGATACGCTCAGGAAATTCTGGAAGCGGCTTCTTGTGTGCGGAGTCGAACAGCCCTTCGCGCATAAGCCTCTCTTTCAGCTGTTCGAAAGCGAGTTGAAGCTCACCGATACCCATCGGCTGGAGCCGATACACATCCAGCTGATAGACGCCGCGTACCTCATAGACAGTAATTCGCCCGCGTGCGATGATCTTCATTCCGTCCTGTGGTGTGAAAGGAAGGGCGCCGGTGCGCGAGCGCCACATGTCGGCAGTCAATCGAGCTACTTCATCCTTAATGGTGAAATACAGGTGTCCGGAAGTATGATGTTTAAAGTTTGAGATCTCACCTTGCACGCACACCTCTGAAAAATCTCTCTCGAGCGTGCCTCGGATGCGGCGTGTGATTTCCGTAACGGAATAAACGTGAGCTTGAGGATTTGAGTCTGTGTTCATGGAGTGAGAGGAGTGTCGCTGGCAATATAACCCGGGCAGCTCCAAGAATCAAGGAACAGCATTGTCCGTACTGTTGTTTTTTAACTGGAGGCTCTCTATATTGTTCCAAAAGTTTTCCATAGACGTGCTGGCGCCGTGAAACTTGATGTCCTTGCTGTCGGAGCTCATCCGGATGATATTGAACTCTCGTGCGGCGGTACAGTAGCCAGGTTGGTCAAAAAAGGGTACCGCGTTGGGGTGCTCGACCTCACCCGAGGTGAGCTCGGCACGCGAGGGTCGAAGACCGTTCGCGATCGCGAAGCACAAAATGCTGGTAGAATTCTGGGCGTTGCTATTCGGGAAAACCTTAACATTCCAGATGGGAACGTTGAAATCGGCCGCAAAAACATACTCAAAGTCGTCCAGGTCTACCGCCGGTATCGTCCTGAGGTCCTGCTCATTCCCCACTGGTTGGAGCGTCATCCCGACCACGAACACACTCACACGCTCTGCAAGCAAGCGTGGTACTACGCAGGGCTTGCGAAAATTACTACGAGGGATCGTGGGAAGCCCCAATCGCGACACCGTCCGAAACGATTCTTCCATTTCATGCAGTGGTATGAGTTCGTTCCTTCTTTCATCGTTGACATCACTGAGACGTACGAAACGCGATTGGCCGCCGTCGAGGCATTCGCGTCGCAGTTCTTCGACCCGAAAAGTAAACACCCCGAGACGTTGGTGAGCTCGCCCGGGTTCTTGGAGATGATTGAGACACGAGCAAAATACTACGGAAATCAGATCGGAGTCCGATACGGCGAACCGTTCTACTCGATCCAATCCATTGGCGTTCGTGATGTCTTTGACCTCGTTCTCGCGTCGCCCTGACGATCTGAGTGGATGCCACACGATCTAATGCTGCGGAGGTAGCGGTGGATGAAGGGAATGTGAGGTCGACAAAAACGGAGAACAAGTATGCCTGCTTGGAACTGTCCCCAATGCAGAAAAGAAGTTCGTGAAGGAGCTCGGTTCTGCATCCATTGTGGGGCATCGCTCGGAGCCACTAAACAGACGGGTGACCGCTCGATCCCGGAAGCTACCCCAGCACCTTCGAAAACCAGCGCACAATCCTTCCCGCCTGGAAGGATCGTATTCTTCGTTCTGGCAATTATTGCCTTCGTCGGCGGAGGGATCGCCTTTTTCAAAAGTCTCCCCTTCCATCCCCATCCGGTGATCGAATCTCAGCCGACCATCGCTGAAGGCGTATCGTACACCGCCGCGCGTACAGACATGGTGCCAATAGCGTCGCGCGTAGAGCAAGGGAATATTATCATCTCGCTCCAGGACGTGCTCCTGCACCGTATGGTCGGCTTCGAGTACGAGGGAAGCTCGGTTCCACTATCCATGGTCGCGTTCATCACTCCTGAAGGTAAACTGGTAACGTCGATCGCTTTTTGCGAACCATGTAATTCAAAGAGGTACCATGCACAGGACGACACCCTCGTGTGCAACGCATGTGGATCGTCATGGAAGCTACACAACCTGGAAGGACTGTCGGGTGCATGCCAGAAGTATCCTCCGGATCCTATCCCGAGCGTTGTGGTCGGAGACGAAATTCACATTGACGAATCGAAAGTGAAGAACTGGAGAACAAGAATTTGAAGATTGAGCGTACGCTCCGGCTACTCGGAGCGTGCAATCTCGTCCGGATTCATTGTAGTTCCATGCTCCCATTGTTGATGCAATCATCGAAAGGAGAAGCTATGTACTCGAATCCATCTATCGCCGCTGTCATCCTGATCAGCAGTCTTTTGTTCAACGGTTGCAGTTCAGAGCAGGGTGACCAGGGACAATCGCAAAAGGCAGTTTCGGAGATGTCGACACATGTGGCTTCCGAAGATGGGGAATCCATGATCACGAAAGTTCGCACCGATCTCGACCTTGCGAAGGAGAGGCTAGCTTCAGAAGATAAGTATGCTTGCTGCCTGAAAGTGCCCTGCGATTTCTGCGCGCTGCACGAAGCGTCCTGTAGTTGCTACAATGACTTGAAGGCTGGTGAGCACGTCTGCATAGAATGCTACGCCGGATGGCAGCAAGGGAACGGTTCGGACCCTGACATAAGCAAGGAAGATGTAACCACGAGTTTCGTTGGCCACGAACACGGACACTAGGAGGGAAACCACACAGGATGGCACGAGATGCCGTTTGTGGAATGGAAATCGATGAGAAGGCAGCCGCCGGAACGAGTGAATA
>JAZGDX010000152.1:0-9598 GCA_036478305.1 Bacteroidota bacterium | reverse complement strand
AGAAGGTTTTTAACATTCGTCATTACTCCATCGGCAACTTCGAAGACTATAAGGCATACAAGAATCTGCTGATTGTCGCACCACTATCGTCGGAGGGACCCACCGCCCGATTCATCGGCGGTTCACTCAGCCCTCAGGTAAGGGCTATCGTGGAATCGGGAGAAGCGTTTGTGATAAATAAGTATGACCTCTACCGCCGAGACCAGATCGTCATGTTCTTGCCCGCAAACACGTTGGATGTACTCATCGACAAGATCCGCAAAAATTCGGATCCGCTCCTGTACTACTTCCAGAAATTGTCTCTCCAGCGTGAACTCAATGACATCTATGAAGACGTGAAGTTTGAGCAAACCGATTTGAAGAAGCGCTTCTTGCAGAAATACGAATGGACGATGTTCATCCAGCCGGACTATTGGGTAGCGGTTGATTCCAGTACTGAGCGTTATGTATGGCTTCGCCGCGCTAATCCCACGGATATGGAGCGCTGGATCTTTGTTTATTGGATCGATGATCCGGACCCGGCTGTCCTGAATCAAGGATGGGTCTTTAAACGCCGCAACGAACTCACGGAAAAATTCTACCGGACGGTTGACGACACTGTGTATGTTCAGATCGCGGACGACTTCGACAGCATGCGGGCGTTCTCGATTCAGGAAACTGATTTTCTCGGTCGATACGCACTTGAGATGCGAGGCCTTTGGCGTTTTAGCGACCGGAGCGGCGGCGGACCATTTGTAAACTATACGTTCTATGATGAGCGGACGAGACGAATATACATGATCGACGGATCAATCTCCGCTCCGAGGTACGAAAAGAAAAGTCTGATCCTTCAGCTGGAAGCGCTTGTCCACACGTTCCAGACTATCCACGATCTGACAGATGAACAAGAGGAGAAGCTGCTCCAAGTCGATTAATGCAACAGGAGCAGCAGCCTACTCCTGATGGTCGACAACTCCAATACGCACATACTGCGACGGTGTTGGAGCTCTGTAAGGCGAAGAGGAGACTCATGGTACGTAATCACCGAAACTGAGCCGCGGTTCCTGACGCGATCGGTCGTGGTCACCGTTCCTGAGGGGCTACATGCGCTCTCATACAGCGAGAACCCTACACGCGTATCTCTCCGGCGGGATGGAGTATGCGGAAGGTGAAGGAGTTGGCTGGCGCACTGAAATACACCAATGGATCGAGGAGAAGCTGAGACACCACGTCTTCAACCCGAACCAGAAAAGCGAGGAGTTTCTCACAACTCACTATCCCGGCGTTGATGTGCGTCAGCTGAAGTGGAAGGATATTGGGCAATTTCGTGACATTGTTCAGAGGATCGTCGAACTCGACTGCCGCGAGATCGCGGACCGGACTGACTATGTCGTGTGTTACTGGGACGAGAGTGCTCAACGAGGGGCAGGCACAAAAGGTGAACTCACGATCGCAAAGTATTTCCGGAAGCCCGTGTACCTGGTGACAAGTATGAGCATCACAGAGTTACCAGGTTGGGTGATTGGATGCACGACGAAGATTTTTGAGTCGTTTTCCACATTGAAAACTCACTTACTCGAGCACTATGGCCCGTAACCTGACCCGAAGGGGGCAATGAGAAGGCTACAGAAGACCAACAAGACGATCTTGAGTTCTCTCACGCGGCATCCTTTGCAACTCGATGAACAGACGATGACGCGTAACCTGAATCATGCCGCTTTATCGAACCGATGGATAACTCTCGTTTCACCGTTCTCGACGAGAGACACAATAGCCGCATCTCCGTCGAGCTCAAGTAACTTCTTCTTCACTTGTTCTACTGCCCGCTGCTCCTCTTCAAATGTCTCCAAGTAAAGGTTCTTGGGAACTTCAAGGAACTGAACAACGAGGGCACGGTATAGTTTCATTGGATTCATGGAACTCCGATTATGGCGAATGCGTTGAAGAACGCTTGGTGCTAGCAAACCACAGTTTGAAGCAGCAAGAACCAAATCCTAAGCACCAAGGAAATTCCAATGATCAATCTCCAAATAAACTCAAGCGTTTGGAGATTGGTTCTTGATTCTTATTCGTGATCTGGTGCTTGTCCTCCAGAGGCGAATCCGCTCGACGAGTCGTCGACGATCCGACCCTTTGGGAGTCGTCGACCTTTGGCGGAATTCTTGGGTTTTCATTCCCCATCCTGTTCCGTCGCTTCCAGCAGGATTTCTGCAATATCTCGTACCTGGACAGTCTCGGCCGCCTCCTTTTCCTTGATGCCGTCCGTCATCATGGTCATGCAAAACGGACACGCTGTCCCAACTACCTGGGGCTGCAAGGCGAGAGCTTCCTCGGCTCGTTCAACATTTACACGTTTTCCTACCCTTTCCTCCATCCACATTCGGCCCCCACCGGCTCCACAACAAAAACCCTTATCGCGCGACCGCTTCATTTCTACGACCTCAAGACCTGGGATCGCTTTCAGCATATCCCGAGGTGCGTCGTACACACCGTTGTAACGTCCGAGATAGCATGAATCATGATAAGTGATTCTTGTATTTGCCGTCGCTGATACCGGAATCCGAGCCTTGCGAACCAACTCCATTAAAAATTCCGTGTGATGAGTGACATCATAATTACCTCCAAATTGGGAGTATTCGTTCTCCAACGTGTTGAAGCAATGCGGACACGCAGTGACAATCTTCTTGACACTGTATCGATTCAGCGTCGAGACATTTTCTTTGATGAGCATCTGGGCAAGGTACTCGTTGCCGATGCGTCTTGCGGGATCGCCGGTGCATTTTTCCTCCGTTCCGAGAATGGAAAACTTGATCCCAGCTCTCTGCATGAGCTTCGCAAAAGCCTGGCTGACTTTCTTGTACCTGTTGTCATAGGAACCGGCACATCCTACCCAGAACAATACTTCCGCCTCGGGGCTCTCCGCCATCGTCGGAATACCCAATCCTTCTGCCCAATCGGCTCGACTTGCAGCACTGAACGGCCAGGGAGTAAAATTATTCTCCAGACTTTGAAAGACACGTTGCACTTCCGGCGGAAAACGCGATTCCATCATGACCAGACTGCGCCTCATGTCGACGATGGCGTCAACGTGCTCGATCGCGACAGGACATTCTTGAACGCACGCCATACACGTTGTGCACGCCCACAATGCCTCCTCCTCAATATAATCTCCGATCAGCTTCTTTCCCTGCACTCGCCGATCGTCCGCTCTTGGGTCCGGACCTTCCGGTAGTTCGTTGGATTCGGCTAAGTGCTGAGCATCGAGAATGACAGGTGCCTTGTCCATGAGCCGCTGCCGGATGTCCACGATAATATCTTTCGGTGAGAGAACTTTACCAGTGATATTGGCGGGACAGGCAGCGGTGCAGCGCCCGCATTCGGTGCAGGAGTACCCGTCAAGCAACTGCTTCCAGGTAAAATCCTCGACGTCCACGACACCAAATTTTTCGAGTGACTCCTGCTCGAAGTCGATTGGCTTCAGCGCACCTAGCGGTTGCAGAGAGGTAAAATACACGTTTGGAATTGAAGTAAGGATATGCAGGTGCTTTGAGTAGGGAAGATAGTTGAGAAAACCAAGTACCAGGAGGACGTGAAGCCACCAAAAAACATCATACAGCAACTGTAGACCGGCTACATCCAAACCTCCTATGAGCGGAGCTACAGCTGAAGAAGCTATACGCCAGGGAGCTGAGCTATCGATCTGCAACGCCACACGCACTGTGTTCTGTCCAAACATCGTCAACATGATGAGCAATATCCAGACGAGGATCAGGACCGCGTCGAACTTTGAGTGACTTTCCACCTGCAATCGCCTCGGAGTGTTAATAACGCGACGGTACAGGGCAATAAGCACTGCGATCGTGACAAACAGCCCAAGTATGTCGATCGTTAGGACAATGGGGCCGTAAACGGGGCCCAGGAATGAGAACGAGAAGTCGGGGACCAGACCTTCCCCGATAGCTTCCAGAACCGCCAGAAGGAGTACGACAAACCCCCAGAAGATGAGAAAGTGGACTATTCCTGCAAGCGGATCTCGGAGCAATTTCGTTTGCCCAAGCGCGATCGTTAAAACGTTCTTTAGACGACGTCCGGGATTGTCGAATCGTTTATCAGGTCGACCTATTGACAAGTATCTCCAGAGACGCCTCGCATTGATCGCGAAACCGATTAGTGCAGTAAATAGAATAAGCAGAAAAACAATATTGCTTACATGCATCACAATTCCTGGGCAAGTAGGATCATTGATCAACTCGTCAAGTGAATCACTGGGCCGGACTAGACTCCTCGCTGAAATTTGTTGGATAGGTGCCGAGGCTGTCCGACCCGCCGATGATATAGACCTTTCCGTTGAGAACAGCCGACGCACATCCACGTCAGGGCAACGAGAAGGAAAGATCGAACACTCATTTTCTCGCTTCCCACTGAATGCTACGGGGTAAAAACTTCCACGACACCCGTTGCAAGCAAGCCAGCAACGAGACCGCCACCGATCGCGTAGATTTTCCTGTCGACATGTGCCACGGCAAGTCCATGTCGCGCAGTCGGCATCGGCTCAGACCGTTCCCAGAGATCCAACGTGACAAGATACCTCTCGTTGGTTGCGAAGACTCCGGGGAGTTCTCCCCCCAAAACGTAGATCGTATCGTTTACAGCACACGCTGCAAGACCGCTCCGCTTTGTAGGGATGGGTGCCTTCGACTGCCAGAGATCATTTAGGGGGTCATATGCCTCAACACTCTGCACATTTTCACCTTCCCACCGACCGCTGAACACGTAAATCATCCCGTTCGACACAGCCGCGGCGTGATGTTCTCGCAACGTCGGCATGTTTGTATTCTTCACCAACCACCTGTCGAAGGAAGGTGAATACTCCAGGACCGATGCAGGTTCTTGACCGATTCCACCGATCACATACAGTTTTTCTTCTACCGTCACAGCTACTGCAGCCGCTCTGACAAACGGCGACTGAGATCGTGATCTCCAGAATCCAATCTCCGGCTCATACTCAAATAGGAAACCTTCCGGGTCAACCGGAAACGTCCGAGAACCGCCGAAGACGTAGATCTTCCCCCCGGCGGATGCCGCTGCTGCGTGGTTGAGCGGGACAGGCAGAGGTGGGAGCGCCTCCCAGCTGTCGGCTGCAGGATCATAGCGTTCCGCGGTTGCCAGTGTAGCTCCGTCGCTGTTGAGACCGCCGAAGACGTAGATCATCTCATCATGGATTGCAACAGCGACCTCCTGACGTGGAGTCGGCATGGACGACCCCGCCAACCAAGATGACTCCTCGTTTGCGAGGGGACCGGAGGGGAGGTCACTGCGACCGCAACTGACTAGCACGGTCACAGTTCCAAATACCAATATGAGACTCGCGCGGAATATCAGTCTAAACCACCAATTCGCCTTGAAGGACGGTAACTGCCTGGCCTCCAATACTTACTCCTGAAACATTGCCTTCTTTGACCTCGAGGTCAACCACAACGCGACCTTTCCGAGCAATGACGTCACCTTGTTCGGCGATAATCCGGCAGTTGCCGTCTCCCGGTGTAATGACCCCAAAATTAAGGAGGTAGACTCCAAGCGGGCCGTTGGAGGATCCTGTTACGGGATCCTCATCAATCCCGATTGCCGGTGCGAAAAACCGGGAGTGGACGCTGGATGTGCGCTCGATTGTCTCAGTAGTGAAAACACAGATACCACCCAAATTTCGTGCTTTCATGAAATTCGAGATGGCTTGAAAGTTGGGCTTCATCGAGAACATAGTGTGCAAGCGTCGAATGGGTACAAAAAGGTAGTCCGTCTGCACGATGCTGAGGTGATGCTCAAACTCGTTCGATTGAATATTAAGGATCCTCATGAGATCCAGTTTGTACTGTGATGCCCGTTTGAACGTCGGAACCTGCAGGCCGAACCTCACATTGGTATCTGCAGAATTCTTCTCAACCTCTACAGGCAGGAGCCCGGACTGGGTTTCCAGCTCATAGTGGAAGACACCGTTCCTCGTCAGCCCGCATTTTCCCTCCTCGGCAAGCGCATGAAATCCCGCAATAGTTGCATGTCCGCAGAGCGGGACTTCCACGGTCGGTGTGAACCAGCGGATGGAAAGGTCCGCTCCTCTCTTGGTCGGCGGGAGAATGAAGGCTGTCTCAGAGAGATTCAACTCCCGTGCAATCGCCTGCATCTGGCCTACCGTCAGTCCATGTCCGTCCGTAACGACTCCGGCCGGATTACCTGTATACGGAATCGTCGTAAAAACATCCACCTGTTTGATAGGAATCTTCCTCATTGTCCCATCACCTAAGGTAGAGTCGCAGTCAATGCCAAGTCTCCAACGCCCAAAGAATAAATTCCCTGAGGGTTCATTCCGAATAGGCCGTCTCGCTGCACTTCGTGGGGGCCTTATCTCCGCCCGATGAGTGAATCGAACGGCTTCGCTACTCTCCCACAAACTGCACAACGACTTCCCGCTGACGAGGACGGTTATCGAAATCGAGGAGCACGACCTGCTGCCACGTGCCTAGGAGCAATCTCCTATCCGAGAACGGAACTACTAGCGTTGGTCCGACCATCGATGCTCGGACGTGAGAATATCCGTTGTTATCTCCCCACGTTGCATCGTGATGATATCTCTTCCCCGATGGCACGATCCGCTCGAACGCCTCCGGAAGATCTTTGATCAACCCCGGTTCGTATTCAACTGTTGTGATGCCGGCTGTGGAACCCACAGCGAACACAGTCATGCTACCGTTTTTCAATCTCGTCTTAGAGAGCAGATCGACCAATTTCTGGGTTAGATCGACCACATCTGTATGGCCCTTGGTCTTCGTGTGGAGTTTCTCCGTGACAATTTTCATGATGCGCTCACGTTTTCAATTGAACGGCCACTAGGTGTTGTTTGTCACGTATATAGTACGCGAGATCGCACTGTACAAAAAATGAGTTCGGCGCCGGATTCGGCACTTTTTTGTTCAGCGTCTCCTCGAGGACGATCTTGTGAGAATCTGCCTCTACGATGAGAAACCGATTCTCCAGCATGCCTTCTCGGGTATCCGGTTGCGTATCGATGGCTCGTGAAGCTGTCGGGAGAAATCGGTGGAAACCTATCAGCACGTATTTTCCAAAATGGATGAACTCGACGGGACCTTTCATACCGTCAACACCACATCGACTCGTCACAATGGACTGTACAAGATTGAAGTGGCGGGATTGCTCGGTGAGAATCTCTGGAAAGAGCATCCCTTCTTCAACAGTGGACCTCTGCTCTTCCCTCAAGAGATTGATCTGCTCAGCGCCATCCTCGAACTCGCTCACACGTTCCCCGGAGCGAACGTCGAGTGCATAATATATGCGACGGTCAAACAACTCATTGACTGCATAAACTTGAGCTCCAGCAACGAAAAGGATCTTAAGCTCAGAGTTCTTCCAGAGAAGGGATCCGGTCTCGAGATCAACAGCATAGATCTTACCTTGTTCCGGCAAGTCTGGCCTCACGAATTCATTGAGGAAAAGCACACCTTCCCCGATGAGCTCAATGGTTATCCACCACTGCTCATCCATTCGAAGATCTTCCCAGAGCGGCCTTCCTGACCTCGCATCCAGACAGAAAAAAGAGACTCTTTTCGAGTGCTGATCCCGGTCTTCACCCACGATTCGATCATTTCCCGAGAACAGGAGTCGCCAGATGATACCGCTGACGTGATACTCCCAAACCACTTTTAGCTTGCCGTCGCGAAAAAAGCGCAGCATATTTAGCACGGACAGTCCAAATCGCAATTTTTCACCTAGTATGCCCTGAAAGTACCACAAATAACGAAGAAATTCAAGCAGGACAAGAAGTCTGCTCTGAGAAAAATTCCTACGAATTTTTCCCCCGCATAAAGCCCATCCAGAGGAAGTATCTTGACAATCAGGACATCGGTGCGTACGTTCGAGCGCGCGGTTGACTGATGCAAGTCCTAAGGCGAGTCCCCAACGCAATTAGACCCTGAGACGATCATCTCTATCTGTCCCGAAGGGTGTGCAAATTTACAGAGCTCCTGTGCCCCTCTTCGCTCCATCCATCTGAGACAATACATGTAAATTCACAGTCACACTCCACCAAACTCCGCTACTCGTGGGCAGTTTGTTGAAAAACCTCGGATTTGTCGCCATCCTCCTGCTGGCATCGTTCGCACACGCTGCGATTGACATCAAAGATATCCTCTCGCAGTACGGTCACTCTGTGGTGAAGGTCCTTACCATCAAACTTGTGGAAGGGGAATTGGTGCCCACCTCTGTCGGGTCTGGTTTTTTCGTAACCGACGACGGTGTGATCTTCACCGATCGACAAGCCATCGAGCAGTCAAGATGGGGCCCAAGCGATGTCGAAGGTATGGGCGAAATCGTCGTTCAGGCTTGGAATACAGAGCAACAGATGGAACTCTATATATCGCGAAGGTGGACTATTACAGCCCCGACTTCAACGGAACACAGATATCTCTTGTTTCCGATATCGAGGGTAAGCCGATTACTGACAAGTTTCTACCGATTGAACTCTCAGATTCCGACGATCTCCTGACTGGTGAAGAAGTCGTAATCCTCGGCTTCGCGTATCAAGAATCCGACGGAACCGCGGAGATACTATCTTCCGCTCTCACGGTCACCCGCCGGATCATCAGTGGCTTCGATCACCAGCTCGGCCTCATCAAGTCCGATGCACCTTTCGAACGGGGGAACGAAGGCGCCCCGGCCTTTAACGAGGCCGGCAAGGTGATTGGTGTCGCCACCGTGGGGTACAAAGAACCTCGTGTCGGCATCATCGGTGACATCAACGGTATGTTCGGAATTGCCTCGGAACATGTCTCCCAGCGAGCAGGGCTCGTTGACCCAGGAAGGCCATTTCACCCGGCGGTGATCAGAGGGCAAGAAAAATTGTACTCTTCCCGACAAACCCCCATGCCTGCGATTGAGCGAAAAGAGACCGAGTCGATCGTGTCACCCGAGGAAGAAGAAGCCCCATCAGCAGTCACCGTCTCTGGCATTACTACGAGTGCAGACTCCGGGAAACCGGTGAATGATGCTTTTGTTGGACTGGCGATCATGCGCGACGACCGCCCAGAGATCCTGAGCTTCGGAATGTGTAACCGGAATGGTGAATTTCAAATGACACCGACAGTCAACCCAGGGAAATATATTTTCATTATAGGGGCCGAGAAATATCTGGATGTCGTGGAGGACGTAGACGTTCCAGATCATGATTGGCACGTAAAAGTATCGATGAGCAGGAAGTGAACAGCCGGAAGGATGAACGAAATGACGGTGGCGCTCAAGCAGCTTTCGGGTTTCCAGTTGCGGTCGGCTATCCCTGAATCACACCCGCGCAATTGAAGAGAAGGACCATCGTGGATATCGCGGCGGGGAGTTCACTTCTTGAAATATTCCCGCAAGACCGGGCGGATCAGGTCCAGCGCTTTCGCTCGATGACTGATCTCGTTCTTGGAGTCGGGGGGAAGCTCAGCGAACGTCTGCGTGTGTCCCACCGGAAGGAATAGCGGATCGTAGCCGAATCCGTTCGAGCCCCGGGGTTGACGAACGATCTTCCCTGAGCACTTGCCTTCAACCACCCGCTCCACCCCATTCGCCA
>JAZGDX010000151.1:0-3825 GCA_036478305.1 Bacteroidota bacterium | reverse complement strand
CCCTGGCGCTGGAGGACCTTGCATACCAGAAGAACCTTTTCCTTCTCGGTCTGGAGGCTTTGCATGAAATCTCCTTTACTTCCTCTAAATTATGGCAGAGGCAACATGGAAAAACTATATTATTACCAACAAGGTGGCAAGCCAGATTGAACTCCGCAAGGTTTGCCCCGATCCGATAAAAATATTCAAGCCTTATGCTATCCTGTGCTGATGTTGCAAGAGTTGCCGATATATTGATCGTAGGTTCGTAAGTGTACTCCGAGTGAGTTGCTGATTCATAGTTCAACCCCCGTGAGTCGGCCAGGACACAATTAACGAGATATCATTTCAGCGTCACTTCCTCAGGGGCTAAAATGATCAATTCTCTTTGGCCTCGGAGCCGCCCTGGGCATGGGATTGAGTCCTGTGCGCGTCGAATGCGATATAGTTCGTCTGTCTGCGCTTCCCTTTCGCTGATTTACTGACCTCGTACAGGCTACCAAGTTCAGCGAGCGAAGCGCAGCGCTTTCATAACATCAACCTCTGGCCGGGTCTCAAGATAGGGCTGGAATTTGACCGCCTGCTTATGGTAAGAAAAGTTCAAACAAGCTGGGAGTTAGATGGGTCGAAAGTGATTTCTGGTCTAGGGGATGGCTATCCGGAGATATCGCTGGCGCTCAGCTCATGGACTCGATTGGATGGGAGAACGTGATGTGGTGCCGGGACTTTGCCCACCAGGAGGGCGAATGGCCTCACTCGCGGGAGGCGCTGAGAAGAGCGCTCAGCGACTGCTCGCAAGAGCACGTTCAGTGCATCACCCACGGCAATGCCAAAGTCTTCTTTCGATTGGGTAGCTAGGACTCGTCTAAGACTAGGCTAAACTGATTCCGCCAGGTGCGATGGTCTCCTGCGGTGCCACGCTGTTTGCCGGCTTCCGATCGCAAAGCCCGAACCAAGAAACGTTACGATCGAAAGGATCCGCGAAATGGGTAACGTCTCGACGACGAACGAATCCAATCCCGAAGTGTTGGAATCGTATTTCAAGAAATACCCAGACGTTCCCAAGGAGACTATTCTCAAGCAACATCTCCTGAGCCTGGGTCATTGGTTTAGCGACGCCGCCCTCCTAGCCACGGCTGGCGCCCTGGTCAAGTCATACCGATTGTTCTCTTATGATCTCGTACCAATGGCCGAGCTCAAGAGGGGAGAACATCGGCGCGTTCCCGAGCACTTCGTTCTACTTAATGGGCCATACGGCCTACGTCCCGTGGGGATTCAGACTTCTCTTTCCCCTCATTCTCCCTACCTTGTCGATGTGGTCGATGGCCGACTCGTACTGACGACGGAAGGGCGCGTACTCGCCGATGTCCGATACCCGAAAACACCCGACTATTATGCGAAGAGTTTGCCTGATGGCACGCCCTATCATGAGATTGTGGCATTCGGCACATTCATTACGATCTTTCGGAATTGCCAATACTGGGGGGCTCGCGAGGAGTGTAAGTTCTGTGACATTAACGAGAACGCTCGTCAGATGAAGTTGTCGCGGGACTTCACTCTGACCGCCCCAGTAAAATCGGTGGAAGATGTCGTGCGAGTAGTCGAGGCGGTCGCGAGCGATGCCCGCAAGTATGACACAGGTCCGCACGGCTTCTTGATTAGCGGTGGAACCATCACCAAGACGTTGCACGGAAAAACCGAATCGGAATTCTATGGAGAGTACATACGCGCCATCAAGGAGAGCGCGGCAAAGCCAAGGATTACATTCGAGGTCAATGCGCGGCCGCGGGAAGAGATGGAATGGTACAGAGCCGCCGGTGTCGACAGTATACACCTCAACATGGAGGTGTGGGACAAACGTCTCTTCGAATGGATCAATCCTGGAAAAGCTCAACGTATCGGTTGGGACAACTGGGTGCGATGGATGTGCGAGGCGCAGGAGGTTTTCGGCAAGGGGGGCATGCAGCCGAGCTTCGTCTCTGGCGTTGAAATGGCGCGGCCCCACGGGTTTCAATCCGTGGCAGAGGCGGTCAAATCGACGAGTGCCGGCTTTGAATACCTGATGTCACGCGGGATTCTTCCGCGGCCTCAACAGTGGCGGCGGGAGCCGTCGACGGCGCTGTGCAAGGAGGCTGAGCAGCCTCCGGTTCCATTGGAATTTTACGTGCAGCTCATGCGCAATTGGTACGAGTGCTACCAAAAATATCGCTCGAACTTGCCACAGTTTGGGAAGCGAAGGCCTGGGCTTCTTGCGGAGCGTCGCTTGCTTGGTCCCGTTCACGGCACCTACGGCGACTATGTTTTGCTGAACGAGAATCTATATCCGGACGATATCGAAGATCAGATCAATCGGCGCAGCGTGCCGTTCGAGAATCTCGAGGGAGGCTCAAGTGTTTCATGACATTTCCGCTAACATGCACCAGGTGATGCGCGTGCTAGAGGAACAGACGGCACGCGATCATCGGTCGCTTCGCCAGGTTCCCGTGGACGTCGGGCGCTGCCTTTCGCTCCTGGCGATGTCGGCCCCACACGGCGAATTCCTTGAGCTAGGGACCAGCGGCGGATACTCTAGTCTGTGGCTGTCGCTGGCTGCCCGCGCGAAAGGGGTCACGCTCACTACGGTCGATCTCGATGAAAAGAAGGTCGCCTTTGCCCGAGAGAACATCTCCTGCGCCGGAGCGGGAGGTTTGGTTCAAGTCGTCCATGGCGACGCTCTCGACTACGCGACCCGTTTTGAAGAGATCGCGTTTTGCTTCTCCGATATTGAGCCCCCGGAGCTCAACGCCAAGGTCTACGAGAAGGTTGTCCCACGCCTAGTGCCCGGTGGATGGCTGGTCATCGATAATATGACTTCGCCCCGCGTGATGACGGATCTCCTGAACCGTGCGCGAAACGATACGCGGGTAGACTGCGTACTCTTGCCATTTCCAAAGGGAGATCTCGTCTGTCGGAAGTGCTGAAACCAGGGGTAAGAGTAGCTTCTTTGCTACACCTCTGTAGCAAAAATGTTTCAGCAGACTTCGAATTCTTTAGGCCCTATCTGCACGCTAGATGCAATTAATCGACGCTTTAAATGAGTCTCAGCCAGATTCACAATTTGGTCAATTCAATTTGACTTGCAGCCGCTCTGGGCCAGGCTTTGCTCGATATCGGACCGCTAGAACTCAATAGTTGAGCTATTGATTGCGTCTTACGGGCTACTAAACACAAAAACGGCGGCCTGTAGTGGAGCGGTAGAGGAGCTTGCCGATCAGTTCCCTGCTGATCTTCTTTTCCCTGAGCAGCATCTTAAAGACTTTGTGGGAGAAGAGGTTTTCCAGTTTCTTTACGTCTATTTCTGGAAGGACGTGAAACCACCCGTTAGGCATGAAGCAGCCGTCGGTGACAAGGCAATGGAGGTGAGGATGTAAGTTGACAAGATTACCAAAGGTCTGGATCGAGAAGACGGCTCCGGGGAACCCTTCCCCGTTCGGGGTCTTGCGGAAAAACTCTTTCAGACTCTGATAGCGCACTGGCTGAGCTTGCCCTGGAGTTTTCCATCGAATCGAAAATAGGGCCTCAGCATCTTGGGGATAGTAAAAACATATTGCCTATGGGGTACGGGGTACAGGGCCTCCTCGGTGATCCATTCCCCAAACATCAGTGTTAACTTCAACATTAGCAATACTGCGCGTTGGGGAACCAAGTGGCAGCGGTAAATGGAGAGATCGCATCTAAAATTTCTTCCCGACACCCATAACGCACTAGTCCTGGATATAAGGACGACCTAGAGGTCGTTCTCCTTGACCCCCTAAAGCATGTTGGAGATCCCAGTTGACCCGCACTGGCTGGGGTGGACGTTAAACT
>JAZGDX010000150.1:0-3426 GCA_036478305.1 Bacteroidota bacterium | reverse complement strand
GCCGAAGAATACCGGGCAGTATTGAAACAGACTCCCTACAACGTATCCCCCTACCTGCGGCTTGGGCAGGTTCTGTTCGCCGTCGGAAACTACCAAGGTGCTGAACAGATATTCCGAAAGTCATTGGATATTGAAGAAACACATATCGCGCATCTGAGGCTCGCTTCCATCTATGAACGACGGGAGAACTTCGCCGAAGCCGTCCGGGAGATCGAACAGGCTCTCAGCAGGATTCCCGCGAATCAACGATCGAGGCTCGTCTTGACGCGATACGGTTTGGCGGTGGTATTAGTGAAGAATGGTGATACGGTCAAGGCGAGGTCTGAACTGGAGCAGGTTCTTCGCCTCGATCCTGACCACAAACCGGCAACAGTGTTGCTCAACACACTCAAGGCAGGTCAGTAGTTGAATGAGAAGGATTCGCGGATAAAGCTTCGTCGTGCAGCGGAAGAGACTTTTCCATGGACCAGTAGGCCGTCCGCGGGGGGGAGATCGTCCCGGAACGCGCCCGCATGCCTCAGGACAAGACCGGTGCCCGAAAGTTAACATCTCACGAGTATCCGTGCCCATTTGAACCGAGCGAAATCGTCCAATTGAGGAGTTTCTTAGTTTGCCAATATGCCCGATGATTGATATCTTGGTCGATGACATATGACCGCTCCACGTGCTCACAGGAACGACATGAAGCCGAAATTGCACCTAGAGGATCGGGATACTCATGGTGAGGTTCGGAGGCGCTCCTTCTTGCGCCGGGTCTACGCTGGCTGGATGAGGTTCGCGCGGTTCCTTGCGTACGTGAATACCATGGTGGTTCTCACGTTGTTCTACTTTCTCGTGATCGGTCCGGTCGCGCTGGTCTTCAAACTCATCGGAAAGGATCTTCTCGACCGGAAGGCGGAGAAGCAGAATAGCTATTGGTACGACAAGCCGAAGGTTGCTCATACCCTTGAGTCGACTCGGCATCAGTTCTAGGGAGTCCGATGTACGTCCTCGGAATATCCTGCTACTATCATGACGCTGCAGCCGCGATCATCAAAGATGGCATGCTGATTGCAGCAGCGCAGGAAGAGCGCTTCACGCGCAAAAAGCACGACCAGAATTTTCCGATCAATGCGGTCAACTACTGCCTGAGAGAAGCCGGCATATCCGGCAAACAGCTGGACTACGTCGGATTCTATGACAAGCCATTGCTCAAGTTTGAACGAATTCTCTCCACATACATTGCCACGTTTCCGAAGAGCTTGCCTTCGTTTCTCAAGGCGATGCCGCTCTGGATCAAGGAGAAACTCTGGATCGGGTACCTGATCAAGAAGGAGCTTTCGTATGACGGACCGATTCTGTACACAGAGCATCACCTTGCACACGCGGCGAGTGCGTTTCTCGTCTCTCCATTTGAAGAGGCAGCGATTTTGACGATTGACGGAGTCGGGGAATGGGAGACTGCAACTTATGGAACTGGGAAGGGAGCAGACATTACTCTCTCGAGGCGGATCGCGTTCCCCCACTCCTTGGGATTGCTCTACTCCGCGTTCACGTACTACCTGGGATTCCGCGTGAACAGCGCCGAATTCAAGGTTATGGGTTTGGCACCGTATGGGAGACCGGTATACGCTGACCGAATTTTGAAAGAATTGATTCGGCTCAAGGCTGATGGAAGTTTCAAGATGAATATGAAGTACTTTGCGTACGACTACGGCCTGAGGATGACGAGTCGAAAGTTCGACGTCCTGTTCGGTCACCCACCGAGAGAACCTGAGTCGACAATAGAGCAGTTTCACAAGGACGTGGCTGCCTCGATTCAGCAGGTGACGGAAGTCGTCATGGTACGGATGGCGACACATCTCCATGCCGTAACGAAAATGAAGAATCTGTGTATGGCCGGTGGAGTGGCTCTGAATTGCGTAGCGAATACACGTATCCTCAGGGAAACTCCGTTCGAGAACCTGTTCGTTCAACCCGCGGCGGGAGATGCAGGTGGAGCGGTTGGAGCCGCATACTACATCTACAACAGCGTGTTGAACCATCCGAGGAACTATGTGTGGCAGCATGCGTTCTGGGGCCCGGGATACTCCGATGAGCAGATTCGCATGTATCTCGATGAGATGAAAGTGCCATATCGATCGATGAGCCCGGATGAGCTGATGCAAGAGTGTGCAAGGCTGATTGCAGAACAGAACGTCGTAGGATGGTTCCAGGGTCGGATGGAGTGGGGACCGCGGGCGCTCGGAAGCCGAAGCATCCTCGCGGACGCCAGAAATCCGGACAATCAGTCGCGAGTAAACCTGAAGATCAAATTCCGAGAGAGTTTTCGCCCCTTTGCGCCTTCTGTCTTAACGGAGCGTGCGACTGAATACTTTGAGATCGGTGTGCCCAGTCCTTACATGCTGCTAACCTCTCAGGTGCGGCCCGAGAAGCGACATATCCCTTCCGTGACTCACGTCGATGGGTCTGCGCGTCTCCAGACCGTGAACCGTGACGACAACCCGCTCTACTACGAGCTGATCAGAGAGTTCGATCGCCAGACGGGTTGCCCTGTAATCATCAATACCTCGTTGAACGTCCGGGGTGAACCTATAGTGTGTACTCCACACGAGGCTTTCAAGTGCTTTATGCGCACAAAGATGGATTTCCTTATCCTTGGAAGCTTTATGGTCGCCAAGAAGGACCTTGTAGACCGAGAGGGCGATATGCGGTGGGTTGAGCAGTTTGAGCTCGACTAGGACCGTTGAATTACCACGTGCAACAGATAATTTCTAATTCTGGACTTTATCCGTAATGGGACTTTTCTCTGACACCCGCGAAAAGCTCTCGATTCTTAAGGAACTCTGGGATTTCATGCGGATCCGGAAGAAGTGGTGGTTGGGTCCGATCATTTTCGTCCTTGTCATCCTCGGTATCGTGATTGTGATGGCAGAAGGTTCCGCCATCGCCCCCTTCATTGTATACGCTGTTTTGACCTACGGAATAAACTTTCTTATGATCACACGCCGTCCTGGCCGGTAGTGTGGTACTTCGCGACGGCTGATGATGTTCGCCCCCCCGAGTAGAAGTTAATCTCATTTTTGGGTGTTTATTGTCACACAGTGTTTGATGTCACAGAAGATCTGGGGAGAGGTCTGTATTTTGCCCATTGTCTTTCGCGACAGGCAAATTGACAACCATGTACGAAAGGGTCACCCGCCATGATAGCAAAGCTATTTCGTCTAGTTAGAGATACGGTTATTCGATATCCCGCAATCATGGCGGGCTACCTGATCTACATGTACTACTTCTTCGTAACGCTCGATTTCTACGAGAACCTCAAACTCGCGCATTTTACTAGCAGTGACTTCCTCACGCATTTCGATGCCGTTTTCTGGATGTGGCTCCTCTGCTATGCATTCGTCAAGATTCTCTCCTATCGCGAAAAGACCCATCTGCATGAGA
>JAZGDX010000015.1:0-9096 GCA_036478305.1 Bacteroidota bacterium | reverse complement strand
CGCTTGCTAGCACACAGAAATTACGATGTGCTGGAAACTCGGCACGTTCGATTTGAGGTGGAAAAATTGAAAACACGTCTGCAACTTCCGGTCGCCTTGGATGAGAAGGTGGAGCCAGGTGTCCCCTTTGAACAACCGGCAGATGCGGAGGTGTTTCGTCGCTGGGGGGTGGCGGTAGGTTTTCCTATGACGACCGAAAGTTCGGAAATCCTAGGATTTCTCATCTTAGGAGAGAAAAAGTCTGGACGGAAGTTCACCGTCGAAGACATTGACCTGCTCAATACCGTGACCACGCAGGCGGGTTTGGCATTTGAGCGCATCGGTCTGCAAATGAAACTGATGCTCGAACGAGCGGAAACCCAGCGCCTCCAGGAGCTAAATCGGCTCAAATCATTCTTTGTGTCGAGTGTTTCTCACGACCTGAAGACCCCGCTCACCTCCATAAGGATGTTCGCGGAACTTCTACAGTTGAACAAAAAGACCTCGCAAACGAAGACGCGTGAATATCTGCAGATCATCGAAGGCGAGAGTGAACGACTCACGAGGCTCATCAACAATGTCCTCGATTTTGCTAAAGTAGAGCGTGGAGTGAAAGAGTACAGCTTCTCTGAAGCGAGACTAAATGAGATGGTGCGCGTTGCGTTGCGGACATTGCAGTACCCGCTGAAAATGCAGAAATTTGCGGTGTCGGTCCGTCTTTCGAAGAAAGAACATGTCATCCGCGCAGATCCGGATGCCGTAGTCGATGCAGTGATCAACGTGGTTTCCAACGCGATGAAATACTCGAGTGAGAGGAAGCACATCACCGTATCGACGATCATTCGGGACGGATTTGCTGCGGTCAGGGTTGAGGATCGAGGCATCGGAATCTCTGGCGAAGGCCTGGAACACATCTTCGACCCGTTCTATCGAGCGAAGGATGAGAAGTCACGGGGGGTCGGGGGCGTGGGGTTAGGTCTCTCATTGGTCCAGCATGTAATGGACGCACACGGTGGCAAGGTCGAAGTGGACAGCAAGCTGGGAAAAGGGAGCACATTTACGCTCTCGTTTCCGCTCAAGGAGGGTGAACGCCGCAGCAGAAGAGCGCGATCCACAACTTGATTTCTCGTGGTCGGAACGCACGGGACCAAATGATTGACTGGATCACTCGATGCATTTGAATGGTCACGAGTAAGCGAGATCGGAATATATCAAAGGTTTGGTGATGGCAAAGAGGAGAAAGATTCTTGTCGTGGAGGATGATCCCGCTGTTGCAGCGGGGCTCAGGCGGCTTCTTGAGTCGGAAAACTACAGCGTTCTCGTCGCTCCCGACGGCAAGACGGCTCTGTCAAAGGCGTTTCAAGCTGTCCCCGACCTTGTTTTACTCGATCTAATGCTGCCAACGATCGGTGGATTTGAAGTCTGTCGACAATTGCGCAATAGGGGCTATGTCAATCCAGTGGTGATGCTTACTGTCCAATCGGAGCAAATCGACAAAATCATCGGACTCGAGGCGGGCGCAGATGATTACATAACGAAACCGTTCGACGCACGCGAAATCTTAGCTCGCGTTCGGGCACATCTGAGGCGGGTCGACAGATCATCTAAGGTGTCTACAACCAGGGAAAGAAGCCGTGGTCGGTCAAAATATCAGCGCAAGTTGTTGACGGTCATATTCACTGATATCAAGGATTATTCAAAGAAGATGAACGAAGATGAGAAGCTGGCACTAAGCCTCCTGAAAACACACAATGACAAGATGAATCGGATGGTAACTCGACATAGGGGAAGAGTGGTCGAAATAATCGGCGATGCTTTTTTGATCGCTTTCGAGAGTGCTGTGAAAGCCGTTCAGTGTGCAGTAGCGATTCAGGAAGGTTTCAAGGAGTATAATCGGAAGAAGCCGAAAAATGAGCACATTCTGGTACGGATCGGAATTCACCTGGGCGATGTGTTCGAGATGGAGGGAAAGTTGAAGGGCGACACGATCAACATCGCGGCACGCATACAACAACTTGCTGCGGCGGGTCGGGTGAACATCTCCGACAGCGTCTTCAATGCTGTTAGGAACAAGTTGAACGTCAATGCGGTGAGCCTCGGATTGCGTCGAATCAAGAATATCAAGCAACCCGTCAGGGTCTACAAAGTGAGACCATAGAGGTTGGTTCCCGTGGCATTTTCAGTGATTGTTGATCAACGTCGCCTTGCTAGCGTTCCTAAATCATGAAGGTCAATTTCTTTCTTTGTCAATTCTTCAAATATTTGACTCCGGTGGGCCATGAAAAAAATCCTGGTTGTTGAGGACGATCCAGCGATTTTGAAAGGACTCGAAGCGAGTTTGCAGGCAGAACACTACGAAGTCCTCGCGGCGACAGATGGTGAAAAGGGGTATCAAATGGGGAAGCGGGAGAACATTGACCTGATCATTCTCGACCTGATGTTGCCGAAGAAACACGGCCAGGATGTTTGTAGAGACTTGCGAAGGGATGGAGTGAATACTCCGATACTTATGCTCACGAGCAAAAAGCAGGAGCTGGACAAGGTGTTAGGCCTGGAGCTTGGTGCCGATGATTACGTGACGAAGCCATTCAGTACGCGCGAGTTGCTTGCGCGCATCAAAGCCCTACTGCGGAGGAAGGTCGAACTGAAAAAGGATATCGACGAATATGCGTTCGGCAATGTGCACGTCGATTTCAGGAAACAGGAGGCAATCAAGAAAAACAAAACGCTCAAACTCTCAGCGAAGGAATTTGAGATCTTGAAATACCTGGTCTTGCACGAAAGCGAGGTCGTCACGCGCGATATGCTGCTGGACGATGTATGGGGGTATGAAACCTTCCCCACAACCCGAACCGTGGACAACTATGTCCTGAGCCTCCGGAAAAAAATTGAAGACAATCCTTCGAAGCCGAAACACCTTCTCACAATCCACACCGCGGGGTATAAATTTGTTAAGTAGAAATTTTCGTCTGAGGCGAAGCCTTATCCGGGGGCCTTCAGTGAAGCCTTTGAACCTATGGCAAGTTGATCACCACTCAAGTTTTTCTTGAGGCGTGTTATGACGGTTTTGTCCCACATTCTGTTAACCACCGCAGGAGTTCAGGCGCTTGGGCTCGAAGGTGCAGACCTTTTCCTCGCTTACGGATTCGGTGTTGGGGTTGACTTAGATCATCTTGTCAAGGCACCACTGTACTACAGCAAGCACAAGTTCCAGAAAGAGCGCCACTACCACTGGCGCACAAGTCTCCAAGAGCCCGTTTCCTTCCTTTGGATCGTCCCACTTTCGATATTCCTTCGAACGCCGGTTCCGCTCATTTTCTTCCTTCTCCATATGTTTCTTGACTATTTCATGAGTTATGAAAAGATGCCATTCTTTCCCTACAGCAGGTGGAAGACACGTGGTTTTCTCGTCAGTGTGACTGATTCGCGAAAAGAAGTACTCACCATTGTATTCCTCGTATGTACAATTTTGCTCCTGCTCATCACCGGGTCATAGATCGTGTCTTGCGCCCGGTCACTAAGTTTCTCCACCTACGGCTCGGTCTCACGCCGAATCAGGTGTCCGTCATCGGCTTTGCAGTGGGCCTGGTGGCGGTCGTGCCTATATTGCTTGAAGAAATCGAGATCGGCCTGTTATTGCTTGCCTTGTCACAGATCGTCGACGGAATTGATGGGAGTATAGCCCGCGTTTTCAATCTTCGCAGCCGACTCGGCGGCCGGCTCGAGACCATCTTTGATCGGCTCAACGAATTTTTCCTCTTCCTTGCGCTGGCTATTGTAGGAGAAGTTACGTACACGATCTTCATTCTTGCATACGCTGCGATCCTTCTCGTAACGTCAGTGAAAAATCGCTCGGATTTCGATCCCGGCTTTAAGAGAATAGTCCTCTATTTTGGATACTTCCTGGGGTTTCAATTCGTACTCACGCTTGCTTTTGCCGCTAATCTCCTTGGTTTCGTGGCGAGCTTGTTGCTGCTGGACTTTACGTTCCAGAAAGAGGTGGATCAGGCGATCGGAGCATCCACCGGATCCGGGAGGCGAAGAGAAGAGTTGCTAAGTCGAGGGAGGTCTGCTTAACACGAAGCTGAATGCTGCTATCGTACCGAATCCAACTGGAGCACTGCTGTCGAGTAGTTAGTTGGTGGCTTTTCCACTCTTCGATCCTGTTAAGGTGCAGGAGTGTTATTTCGCCAATATCATCTTTCTTGTCATCACGAATCCACCACTCTTCAACTGGTAAAAGCAAGTCCCGCTTGACCATCCAGCCGCGTCAAACTTCACTGTGTGCATCCCCGGAGTTTTGATACTGCCAAGTTAAGAAAATCTTCATTAATCGCACGTGTGATGATGAAGATTACCGCTGGCGCGAAGGTGAATTCGTCACTTGCAGAAAACCGCTCCATGACATGATGGCCCAAGCCATGCTCGTATTTCTCCTGAAGAGAGCACCACACAGGTGAAAGTTACAACTCCCGATCGTCGCCCACCAGTCATATTCACCCCTCGGCAATCAGCACTCATCATTCATTCTTACTCTTCTTTGACAATTCCCTGACAACTTCGCCAGCAGTATCTCGCATATTGGTGTAAAGCATTCACAAAAGGTGAGAAAGTCATGTGGAATTCCCTCAGAGGCGAGATGGCACTCAAAACTTTTCTTTCTGCTATGCTCTTGGTTGCTTTTCCAACCTCCACGCGTGCAGAGGGTCCATCGATCGCAAATCCGGTTTTCCAGGACGGAGAATGGCTGCGGTACAAGGTCAAGTATGGACCTTTTCGCCTTGGCGCCATCGAATTTCACGTTCGGAAACTGGAGGACACTAAAAGCCAAGACCGTTATCGGATCGATATGCTTCTCGATTTCCGCTCGTCCCCTTTTCCAGGACGTCGATATGAAGTCAATTCCAACATTGTGCATCCAGAACGCCTCTACTCCGAGGTGTTCATTAGTTCGCGAGTTGTTGACGGTGACAGTATCAGAACTACTCGTCGATATGACCTCAACCGTGGAACGTGTTTCATCGAAGATTATAATCGTACGAAGCGCAAAGTAATCTCCTCAACGGTGCTGCAAGGGGTAGGTGAGTGTTTCGAGGCTCCTTCTCTCTGGTTTTTTGCGCGTAGCCATGCACAAACTGGTGGCACGTACGGAATTCAGAATATAGTGGATACTACTGTAAGTGTAACTACCCTTCGGTACAAGCGAGCCCTCAGTCTTCTGAAGATCGACGGGTATGAGGATCCGGTTCGCGCCCGGGAAGTGGTTGGACTTGCAAACTGGGTCGGTGAGTCGTTTGGAGGACTGAGCGGCGAGTTCCGAGGATGGTTTTCCGATGACGAGGCCTCTGTACCTCTGCGTGCGCAATTCAAGATTTTCCTGGGGAAGGTAGTTCTGAAACTGGAGGAATGGCATCGTCCCGGTTGGAATCCGCCAGTAGAACACAGAACTGTTTCGAGGTAAAACAGCCATGGGACTTTTTGTTTCGGGTGGAACGGGATACATCGGGTATGAGCTGGTTCAAACTCTTATTGGCTCGGGCGAAGAAGTGCACATTCTGTTGAGAAGGCAGAGCGACCGGACGGGTCTTGTGCATCCCAGGATTCATCTGTTCGAGGGTGATATTCTCGATAAGAGTAGCGTGCGCCGGGCACTTCGTGGATGCACGCGAGCGTATCACCTTGCTGCTTATGCGCGGGTCTGGGCGCCTTCCCGACAGGTCTACATCGATTACAACGTCGGCGGGCTTCGGAATGTCCTGGATGCGTGCCTCGAGATTGGCGTCGAACGAGTTGTATTTACTTCAAGTGCCTTGACGATTGGACCAACAAACGGAATCACCGCACATGAGCGGACGGCCAGGATAAACCACTTTTTTACGGACTATGAGTACAGCAAGTGTGTAGCGGAACAAGAGACCTCAGCATATGCAGCCCGAGGACTCTCCGTTGTGACGGTCAACCCTGCACGCGTGTACGGGCCGGGGAAACCGACTGAGGCGAATGCGGTCACACGAATGCTGTCACTATACGCGAAGGGGAAGTTTCCTATGATTCTCAGGCGAGGTGAACAAATCGGCAACTATGTCTTCGTGGATGATGTCGTCAACGGTCTCCAGCTTGCGATGAAAAAGGGTAGAGCAGGTGAGCGGTACATCATCGGCGGTGAAGACATGGGACTTGCGAGTTTGTTTAAGTTGTTCAGCGAGATCAGCGGGATCCGCAAGTACCAGCTTCATGTCCCACCATGGGCAGCCCGGATCGTCGGTTCTGCTGAGGAGCTCAGAGCGAGGCTATTTCATTCATCTCCACTAATCTCGAGGGGGTGGGTGGAGACGTTCCTCCATGATTGGGCACTTTCATCGGAGAAGGCAATGAACGAATTGGACTATGTGTTCACCCCTCTTCGTGAGGGGATAGAAAGGACGTGGAAATGGCTCTCGGAAGGTGCTGGTAGGCCATTTCTGGAAACGGCCTGATGAAGATGGAAGGACCATAAAATTACAGAGAGATGAGTTCAGGTATGTGGATTGTTGTCAGTATCGTAATCTTCGCTTTGATATTGGGATCGTTTCTGAGAATAGCTCGATGGCTAGTTCCGTTTGGTGCAGGCATGTAGGAGACGCTGACGAAGACGGTCGATGGTACAGTGAGTTTTCGATGCTGTGAACAGGACGAGCAGTTCACGAGATCAATTCAGTGCAATGGATACCCTGCGGATACAAAAATTCGTTTCGCGCGACATCGATTGGAATGACTTCTGGAACGCTGAGCAGCTGAAGACCACGACCATCCTGCTGAGCGCGCCTCTGCTTCTGACCGCTCAGCGCTACTACGGTTCGATGGAGTTCTTCATCGAGCATTTCGTTCAGCAGACTCCATTTCAGGAGCAGGATTTATTCGCGGCCATCTATTTCTTCTGCTCATCTTTTCTGCTCTTGGGCGTTGTGCCGCTCCTCCTCGTGCGATTTGTCTTCAGGGAGCGGCTCAGAGATTACGGTTTGTGCCTGGGGGACTGGCGTAGCGGGCTGCTAGCCCTGTTGATCTTGACACCGTTGATCGCATTGGCGCTGCTCCTTCCCTCCTCATATCAGGAGGATTTTCGCACATACTATCCGTTCGCAAAATCCGTAGAGTCAACTTTTGACAGGTTTGTTCTCTTTGAGATGCTGCGCGGTTTGCTGTTCTACAGTGCTTGGGAGTTTTTCTTTCGTGGGTTTATGCTCCTGGGTTTGAAGTCCACGTTCGGGGCCTGGCAGAGCGTCCTGATTCAGGTTATTCCGTCGTGTCTCTGGCACATCGGGACGCCAGACGGGGAGATCTTCGGCTCCATCGTAGGGGGGATCCTCTTCGGTGTCCTGGTACTTCGAACGCGTTCCTTGATGTACGCTTTTATCCTACACTGGTCTATCGGTTTTCTGTTGGATTTCTTCATTCTCTATCTCTAACACACGATCAGGAGAAGCCATGAGTCGTACGAGTGTTTCAGTGAAAGCCGTTGACTTTCGATTCGTTGATGTGCTCTGCTTGCTGGCCCTCGGAGTGTTCTCGATTCTCATTCTTCTCTTTCCCGACAACGTTCAATCCTCACAGAGGATTGTCTTGAACAACTTGGCTGTCGCATGTGTCTTTGTTACTTTCCTGTGGTCGAGGGAAAAGATAGCCAATTCATGGTTTCGGTGGTTTCTGAGGATAGCAGGAGTTATTGCAGTTGTATCCTTCGTCTACAATGAATCGAGCAAGATCATCAACATTTTTTTCATGGACTTTTTCGATGAGCTTGTCATGAAGTGGGAACTCGCGATCTTCGGACAGCATCCGACGGTCTGGTTTGGACGCATCACATCTCCATGGATGACAGAGTGGATGATGTTCACATACGTCCTCTATGTTCCCATGATCCCATTTGCCGCTTGGCTCGCGCAATCAAGAGAGAGGGGAAGGGGATTGGAGGACTACCTGTTATCCTTTGCCCTTGCCAGCCTCGTGTGTTATCTCGTGTTCATTCTCTTCCCGGTAAAAGGTCCGATGCGCACTATTCCGGAACTCCATACCGTGCCGCTTAACGGGTACTTTTTCACATGGATCACCGAAGTCATTCGTCAGAATATACATTTTCCTGGCGGATGTCTGCCAAGTCCACATTGCGCGATCTCGACGGTAATCCTTTTGACCGTTTGGCGACACCACCGCCCGACGTTCTGGGCCTTTTTGCCGATCGTTCTCTCGATCTACGTTTCCACCGTGTATGGCCGCTTTCACTATGTATCGGACGGGGTTGTCGGAATTCCTCTGGGTGTTTTTGCGATATGGGCCGGGCCGAGATTGAACATTTGGTGGGGCAAAGTCACCCTGGCATTACATTTCCATTTACGGAAAGTTCCTCGATTTGAATTGGAAGAAACTTAGGAGGAGGGTCATGACTGCACTAGTCACTGGAGGTACCGGATTCATCGGGACGCATTTGATCGATGGTCTTCTCAAGAAGGGATATCGAATCCGGTGTATTGCAAAGGACGTGATGTACGCGGACTGTGTTCGCCAAGAGTCTGTCCAAATTGTGATCGGTAACGTCTGTGACCCGCTGCCGTGGGAGTCGATCTTTGACGGGGTGGAATATGTCTATCATCTAGCGGGGACTGTTCGCGCCAAGAGGAAGCAAGAATATGTAAGTGGCAACTACCTTGCGACGAAGCACTTCCTCGAAGTATGCAGAAGATACGGTCGAGGCATAAAAAAACTCATCTATGTCAGCAGTCTCGCTGCAGCCGGCCCGTGTAGAAACGGTCAGCCGGTAGACGAGAGAACTCCTTGTCTTCCGGTCTCCACATACGGGTGGAGTAAGTTGCTGGCGGAGCGAGAGCTCCTTCGCTTCCGTGGTGAGCTCCCCGTCGTGATCCTGCGGCCCTGCTCGATTTATGGCCCTCGGGAGCGCGACTTCTACTCATACATGAAGATGGTCAAACGTGGCTTCCGCGTGTTGATCGGGGGGAGGGAGTCGCTTCTGAGCCTGCTCCACGTCCGCGATTTGGCAAATGGAATGATCCTTGCAGCGGAAAACCAGGACTCCACTGGTCAGACGTACTTCCTGGGAAGTGAAGAACCGGTCAGCACCAAGGT
>JAZGDX010000149.1:0-4100 GCA_036478305.1 Bacteroidota bacterium | reverse complement strand
CCGGCATCCCGATGAAATTTGTGATCGGACTCAGGACTGTTGTCAGGATCGCCATCGCCCCACTCGTTCGAAAGATCCCTACCGCTACGAGGATCGCGACAAGATAGGGAATGATTTTGACGCCGATCTTAAAACCCTCTTTCGCACCTTCAACAAAGGTCTCGTAAATCTTGACCTTTTTGACCGCACCGTACACCACGATGCCCAAGATCAACGTTGGAATAGCGAAAACCGAAACGACTTCAATGATAGCGATAAAGGTGTTCATTCTTCCTCCAGTTGCTTTCGATACCCTGGCAGTTTCGCAAGCAGCTTTACCGTCGTGACCCCGACGATCGTGGCGATCGAAGTTGCAACGATGACAGCACCGAGGATCTCCGCTGGATTGGCCGAGCCCGAGGCAGCTCGAATTGCAATAACGGTAGCAGGAATCAGCTGGACGTTGCTCGTGTTGATCACCAGAAACGTGCACATTGCGTCCGTTGCCGTCCCTACCTTCTTGTTCAAACTGTTTAACTCCTCCATTGCCTTCAACCCGAGCGGCGTCGCTGCGTTCGCTAACCCCAACACGTTCGCCGCAATGTTCATGATCATCGCACCCATAGCGGGATGTTCCGCCGGCACGTCCGGGAATAGTCGCGTCATCACCGGACGAAGTCCCATTGCGATCTTTCCAACGAGCCCTGACTGCTCAGCAATCTTCATCAGCCCCAACCACAGCGCCATGATCCCGATCAGTCCAATCGCGATCTCGACCGCGATCCTCGCATGTCGAATCGCACCTTGATTCGTGATTCTGTTCAATTTCACAAACTTGATCGGATCGGCAACGAACCCCACGACGAAATTTCCACCTGTCTCCTCGGGTCTCGCAAACGTTGCCTTACCCTCCAGACTGCTGGTCGTTCCCCCCTGAACTTCGGCCATTTCCTTCCAGATGCCTGGAGCCTCTTCACTCACGGTGAGCACCAAGACCCCGATACCGCTTCCCGATGATCTGAAGGTGCCCTGAAATATCAGCGTGTCTCCCGACAGTCCAGTGAATCCATAAAAATCCTCGAAACGCTTGCGGGAGACGCGCACTGTGCAGGGAACCTCTGTCCCGATTGAGACGGGACGGCCGAGGGTAAGCATAACCTCGAGCGTCTGTCCATTCCGATACGTGTCCTGCCAAAAATCGTTAACGTCGTAAGCAACGGCAACAAACACTCCGATAACGATCAGCGCAAGCCAGACGTAGTTGAGCATCAGACTTCCTCACGTCGTGAGATTTAACTCGACTAAGAAAATTCCCCCAAGGGGGTGCCTTCGGCACAAATCACAACCCTGAAACCACAAACAAATCCCAAGTTTCAATTTCCAGACGAAGGTTCTCGAAGGTACGAGGAAAGAGGGTGAGAAATGGAGGATCCAACCGATGCTCGGGTAAACATTCACAGGATATGAAGGACCGGAATTTGGATATTGAAATTTGCTTGGAGCGTGGTTCTTGGAATTTGTAACCAAGGTCCTTAGAACTGAACAGAAACCTTCACTCCCTGTAAACTCGGGCTAAACCGGACACTCAAATCATCGCTTACGTCAAAATCGTGGAGGCTCGCAGCGACAAAGGCATCAATTACATTGGCAAAATACAAGATGCCAATATACCAAGCAAACTTATCCCTCTGATCGCGATGAAAATCCCTGAGTCGTTTTAACTGCTGATTACCTGAGGGAAACGATGGGCTGATTGAGTCACGAAATAAGTCACGGTAGTTCTTGTATTTGTCGTTGCTGTTGTCCCATTGGTACACAAACCAGCCCCCCAAACCGACGATAATGGGTACCTTCCAATAGGACCCGTTGTACACCTGACCCAGGCCCGGAAGACCTACAGAGAGAGCCAGAGCCAGCCCCGGAGACTTTTTCTTCTTTTTGGGGTCCGAGGACAGAGAATCAGACACAGAAACCGCGCTCAATCCTACCCGAACCTGTTGCCGGTACTGAGCGACCGCACCTTCAGGGGTGGACAACACCACGAGCCCCAGACACACAAAAAGCCCTGTCCGCATTTTCCTCCCACTACTGAGCACCTACGTATGGTCCACGATTGCCACCGCCTCGATCTCAACCTTTGCATCCTTTGGGATCCGGCTCACTTCAACCGCACTCCGCGCTGGCGGTGATTCCTGAAAGTACTCACTGTAGGCCTCGTTCATGAGAACGAATTCCTTCAGATCTTTCAAGAACACCGTTGTCTTCACGACAGCTCTCAGCGATGTACCGCCGGCCGTGAGCACCGACTTGAGGTTCTCCAGCACCTGTCGTGTTTGAGCTTTGATATCCCCCTGTACAAGTTCCCCCGTTGCTGGATCAATCGGAATTTGGCCCGCGGTGAACAGCAACCCGGGTGGAGTTATGACTCCCTGGCTGTACGGTCCGATCGGCCGTGGGGCGTTATCGCTCTGAACAATTTTCTTGTCCACGGTGTGCCTTCCGTAGTTTGTCTGTGCGCCGAAGGTCGACGACTCGTCTACGACTCCTCTACGAGTTTACTACTCGTAGAGTTGTAAACCGACGGGTCTATCGACCACTCAGGTCGTAGACTTCGAGTCGACCAACGGTTCTACGAACCGTCGGTTCGTAGAATAGACTCGTAGAGACTCTTCGAGCGCATGCGCCTCTGGCGCAGATCTTGGAACTTGATTCTTGGAATTTTCCAATCAGCGTCCTTTCAGTTATGCCAACGGGGCCTCTCCACTGTATAGATGATTAGTTGCAGCGGCACTAGTTGTACTTCTCAATTGCCGCGAAGAGCTCCAGGAGACGATCCAGGTCATCGTCAGAGTAGTATTCGATCGAAATCTGGCCCCGCCCGTCGGGGTTTGCCGTCACGGTGACCTTCGTCCCAAGGATTTGTCGCAATTTGGATTCGATGTGCTCAACCGACTCATCGACTCCGGTAGCCCTGGGTCGTCGGGACTTTGACTTCTGGTTCCCGACTTGACGCACTAGCTCCTCCACACGCCGGACGGACAAGCCTCGCTTCACGATGCGCTCGAACAACCGCAACTGGAGCCTATCATCAGGAATACCGACCAGAGCACGTGCATGACCCATCGTGAGGTTGCCTTGCCGCAAGCTCTGCTGAATCTTAAGGGGCAACTTCAACAAACGAATGAAGTTGGTGACTGTCGTTCGGTCTTTGCCAATTTTCCGTGCAATTTCTTCCTGAGTTAGCTGGACCTCATCGATTAGCCGCTGATAGGAAATGCCGATCTCAATCGGGTTGAGATGTTCGCGCTGCAAGTTCTCGATGAGCGCAAGCTCCAACATCTCTGCCTCAGATTTCACTCTCCTGACGTAGGCCGGGATCCTGCTAAGCCCGGCTTCTCTCACCGCACGGATCCGCCGTTCACCGGTGATCAACTGATACATTCCGTCGTCGGTTCGGCGCACGGTGATGGGTTGAATGATTCCCTTTTCCTGTATCGACCGTTTGAGCTCATCGAGCGCCACTTCATCGAAATCGGCTCGTGGCTGGTAGGGATTGGGTCGGATTTTCGATATCTCAAGGTGAGCGATCACCTCCTCGAAGGATCCGGGATGACGTTGGTCGGGTCCCACCGCCGTATCTTCACTCCGCGTCCTTTGAGTCAGAGGCTCAGACGTCTCTGGCTTTGGAATCAGCGCGTTGAGACCCCTCCCCAGAACACTTCTAGATTTTGGCATACGAGATATCCCCTCATTCAGTGTGATTATTCCGTTTCAGGACTTCGTGAGCAAGCGCCATGTAGTTCTTCGTACCAGTCGAAAGCGCGTCGTACAGGACTATCGGTTTTCCGAAGCTCGGCGCTTCGGTCAACCGAATGTTGCGCGATACGATCGTGCTGAAAACCTTGGGACCAAAATACCGTCTTACCTCCTCAACGATTTGGTTGGAGAGCCGGAGACGACTATCGTACATCGTGAGAAGAACGCCTTCGATCTCCAGCTCGGGATTCAGGCCTTTCTTGATGATCGCGATCGTGTTGAGCAATTGACCAAGACCTTCGAGGGCATAGTACTCACACTGGACGGGTATAAGGACAGAATGAGCCGCCGTGAGCGCGTTCACC
>JAZGDX010000148.1:0-3626 GCA_036478305.1 Bacteroidota bacterium | reverse complement strand
ATCACTGGAAAAAGCGATTGAAATTCGGCCGAGTACCAAGAAACTTGATCGATTCTAATCCCGTTATGGTTCCTCTCTTCGGATTGACCTTTAGAAAACAGGTCAGGAGATAAGAGAACTGACATTCGCATGCTTTATGAATCCAAATCCAGGGCCACATCGCGCATCATGATCGTGGCCGAATCGCTTGACCGGCAGCAATTCTCGAAAAACCTCAACTTGTCGAGAACGAAACTGAGAGTGCACACACACGTAATAAATATACTGGATGAGCTGCCGACAGTCGGCGAGAGTTTCTTGCGACCAGCCCGGTTAATACGTACGCGCATGAGGTGCTAGGTAATCGTACCAGCATCGGAGATCCAAGCAGGAACAGCCATAAAACTCGGCGACCGGATCCATAAGGTGCTCGAGGTCATCCACCACGCCTGAACAGACCAAGTGGCCGGGTTCACCATTCTGAAGCAAAAGGACGTACAGTATGCTCACCTTTCCGAACGTCGATTCAAAGCGACCGATAAGCTAGACGAGGTAGAACTCACGATAAAGAAAATGCAGTATATCTACGATGACGATGGGATGTTCCTCTTCATGGATCCGGTCACCTATGATCAGGTCGGCATCCCCAGGCAGGCGATAGGTTCCATCGACTGACTTCTGAAAGAAGGAATGAAGCTTACGGTGGAGTTGATCGGTGAGGAAGCAGTCTCAGTGCAGTTTCCCAGAGTCGTCGAACTAAAGGTCACGCTGACAGCCCCGGGAATCCGTGGGGGGCAGGACAATATCATGAAATCAGCAACACTCGAAAACGGAATGGAAATTCTCGTGCCGCAATTCGTGGAATCTGGCGAGGTGGTGCGGGTTGGAACGGAGGTGGGCAAATACGTCGAGCGGGTCGCAAGCAAAAAAATGAACGTCTCCCGCGCTGTCGGGTCCAAGGACCCGGCCCCGGCAACATGATCTCAAAGGTAGCACAATGATCGCGTTGAAAATTCTCCTGTTCCCAATCTGGTTCCCTCTTTGGATCATCTGGAAGATCTTTCACGGAATCGCTCAATTTATCCTTTCTTCCGTTGCCCTCCTGTTTAAGCTCCTCTTCCTGTTCGTCCTGATCGTTGCGATCATCGCCATCATCTTGCTCGCGTAGACGATCTCAAGAAGATCGCTCGAGCGCAAATTCTACGATTCTCTTCAGCGTCTGCCCGAATGTCAACCCCGCGGCTTCTGAGGATTCCATGAAGGCAACACCTTCAGTAATATCCGGGTTCGGGTTCACCTCGAGCAAGTACAGATGCTTATCATCATTCGAGAGCCGCATGTCGACCCGCGCATAGTCGCGACAACCCATGATCTTGTACGCTTTGACGGCTACGTTCTTTGCTCGCTTTTCGATTCGCCTCGGCAGATCGGCAGGACAAACAGGATACGTCCGGTGAAAGGATTCGTGCAGGGGATCCCACTTTGCCTGATAGCTAACGATCGGGTGCATCCCTTCGGGAAGTTCCGAGAAGTCTATTTCTGAAATCGGAAGTGCCTCCGGAGGATTGTTTCCGAGAATGGAAACGTTTAGTTCCCGGCCGTCGATGAATTCTTCGACCAGCGCGGGCTGTTTGAATTCCTCAAGCACATACTCGACTCGTTGAACTAGCTTGTCACGGTCAAACACCACGGAAGCGTTTTCTACACCCGTGCTCGCATCTTCCCTCGCCGGTTTGACGATCAGGGGATAGTGAAGCCCATGTCTGCGCGGCATGTGATCCCGGGTTATCAACTTAAACCGCGGCGTTCGAATTCCGTTTGCCAGCAGGATCTGTTTGGTGAGGCTCTTGCGTTGGCAGAGTGAAAGCGAAAGCGGTGGAGCTCCCGTGTAGGGGACGCGAAGGATCTCAAACAAGCCAGCAACCATCGATTCCTGCCAGGGGTTATCGTTGAAAAACTCGACTAGGTTGAAGATCGCATCCGGCCGACGCTTTTGGAGAACCGAAAGAAGGGTCTTGAATTTATCCTCGATGTTGACTGCGTAGCAATGAAACCCTTCCTTCCGCAGTGTCTTCACCATCGCAGTGATCTCCTCGGCCACAGTCGTGATGGATTCGAGCTTATACTCCGGCTCGAACTGGAGGCCGGACGAATCAACCTGGCGAATCGCCTCGTACTCATCCTCACCGATATGGTTGTAGAGAATTGCTACAGTCCGCTTGCGGGGCATGATGCACTTCTCCGTTTCGCTCTATGGATAGGAATTTTTCGATAAATTGTCAACGTAATTTTTAGCCAAGTTGCAATTTGCCGGAAGATTCTGTAGTTTCAGACCGCAGTAATGACATCGAATCTTGAATTGCCTGACGTTCACCTCGGTAAATCTCGCATCAGAATCCCGGCGATCCTCAGCACCACCAGATGGTTTTATCGTCGGAACCAGAATTCGAAGCCGATTGGAGTGAGCATCTCAAAGCGTCATGAGCCTTTACCGCCAGCCCAACAATTGGTCCTGCGGACCCTTCGCCCTTAAGCATGCGCTCGTAATGCTCGGACGATTCGTCGACGAGGACGATATCTCTCGAATTGCGGGCGCTCACTGGTGGTCGGGAACCGACGACATAAAGCTCGCGAGAGCTGCAAGAGCCTTCGGCTGCGAATTGAAATTCATTCGTCGGAAGAAGGCCGACCGTGCAAAGCGTGAACTTCTCGCCCACCTTCGTCGCGGCTACCCTGCGCTACTGTGCGTTTACGATTGGAATCATTGGATTACGGTCGTCAATGCAGAGCGGGGCAAGTACGTGGTCATCGACAGCCGGGAACATCCGGTGGTGTCTGTGTTGACGTGGAGTCAGTTAAAGAACATATGGGTATACCGTGACGAGGACCCCGACGATGTGGAGGAAACAATGACGCTGTTTGACCTTCACCCAGTCATCCCAAAATTCCGCGTGAAAACCAAGGCGAAGTTCTCCCTCAAACGCGTCAGATACCTTCGAAGACCTGAGAACCGAACGTTTGGAACTCACTGGGATGAGTATTTTGAAGACCTGCTAACGATTTGCAAACCGCGAACTCCACGCAGTACAAATTTTATCTCAATGGGTGAGTTTCTTCACCGCCACTACGAAATGCTCGTCGGTCAAGTTAGCCACTGGCACGGGGGAGTCAAGGAAAACCGAATTGGAAAAGTTCTGAAGAACATGCAGTTTGTCGCGGACACGTATGGGCTCATTATCGAAAAAGACGAAGTAAAACGTGCTATCGCCGCCATCGCCTGCAACCTGAGCATGTGGGCATGCAGCCGGTATGGCGTCAATTCAGTGTACGGCAAGAATTAGCGAAGATCAGGATACCGCGGTATTTGCTTCCGTCCCCGAATCGGTGCATGAAAATGCCTCAATCAATCCCTCGGTACACGCGGTCTCAGGGTACATCAGCCAAGGCTTGCGTCTTTGCAAAATTCGGCTAAATTCCTACTGATGTCCAACGTTTTCTTATCGCATCTACCTCATAGGAATGGGGTGGTTCTATGACATCTGACAAACACATCGGTAGCATCTATTCCGTCAGCCCTTCCAAAGTGATCGCAGTCCTCGACGATGACCTCGAATCACTGACCAAGCAGGTGGACGGTGAGGCGTACC
>JAZGDX010000147.1:0-6100 GCA_036478305.1 Bacteroidota bacterium | reverse complement strand
GAAGTATTGAGAAACCTGCCCGAGAAACTCGCTTTCAGGGATAAACGTCAGCACCGTCTGCGGGACAAACATGATCGCCTGAGCGAAAATGATTGGCATGACACCTGCGGTATTAACTCGCATCGGTATGTACTGCGTGACACCGCCGTAGACTTTCCGACCAACCACGCGTTTGGCGTATTGGACGGGGATTCTTCGGGTTCCCTGAGTAACCAGGACGACGCCAGCGACAATCGCCAGCATCAGCGCAATGATAACGATCTCCGAGATCAGTCCACGAACACCCGAGCTTACCAGTTGATACTCATCCAGCATTGCGGCAGGCAAACGAGAAATAATCCCGATGAAGATGATGAGTGATATTCCGTTTCCGATACCGCGCTCCGTAATCTGCTCACCGAGCCACATCATGAAAAGTGTACCGGTCGTCAGGAAGATTACCGTAGTGATGGTGAACACGATTCCTTGGACCTCTGGCGGCACTATGGGAATTCCGTTCGGAGCCAGACGTGTCAACTGTACGCTCACTCCCCAACCCTGAAGTGACGCTATCAAAACCGTCCCGTAGCGTGTGAGTTGGGTAATCTTCTTCCGCCCCTCCTCACCTTCCCTGGCGAGCTTCTGAAAATACGGTACAACAGCGCTGAGCAACTGAATAACGATGGACGCGCTGATGTATGGCATGATCCCGAGGGCGAACACGGCAGCATTGTAAAAAGCCCCCCCGACGAACAGGTCGTACAACCCGAACAGCGTGTTCGCTGCCTGTTCACGCGCCGCCTGGGCCACGACCGAAGCGTCCACTCCCGGCAGTGTGACATGGGCTCCAATGCGCACGACAATCAGAAGTGCCGCGGTGAAAAAAATCCGCTGACGCAGCTCTTGAATCTTAAAGACGTTTCGAAAGCTTTCCGTAAGCTGAGACATGTCTGTCGCTTAACGACTCTCTGATGGTTTCAACCCGGCTGTAGTGGATTTCGTCCAGCCGATAATCTCGACGTTGCCCCCTGCTGCCTCAATTTTCTGTATGGCGGATTTGGTAAAGGCGTGCGCCGTGACTTCAAGCTTCGTTTTGAGGTCGCCATCTCCCAAGATCTTGACTCGCTGCGATTTCTTTGAGACAACCCCGAGGTCATGGAGCATCTGCGGAGTCACTCTTCCATCCCCAAACTTGTCTGCTACAGCAAGAATCTCGAGACGGCTGACGTTGACCTCCTGGTATGCAATCCGGTTGGGACTATGAAACCCGAATTTTGGAACCCTGCGGCTGAGCGGCATTTGACCGCCTTCGAACCAGACTCTGGACTTCGACCCTGCGCGGGAACCAGCCCCTTTATGGCCGCGCGTTGCAGTTCTCCCGTGACCGGAGCCCTGTCCGCGGCCGATCCGCTTTTCCTTTTTCCGCGATCCGCGAGCGGGTCTCAGATTACCGAGTACGTTCGTCATGTGAGTTCTTCTCTTCTCTCTGCGTCGTTGCCGATTTTTCTCTTGTCGCGTCTGTACGCATCAATCCTTCATCAGGATTTTTCTCGGGCTCCACAGATTCCACTTTTACGAGATGTTCGACTTTCTTGATCATACCGCGAATCTGGGGTGTATCTCTCTGCACGACGCGCCAATTCGGCCGACCGAGACCGAGCGCTTCGATCGTTCGTTTTTGCGAAGAGGGAGTGTGAATGATGCTTCGAATCTGTGTGATTTTCAGTTTTTTCTCACTCATGATTCCTCAATCTCACCCTCCAGTAAACATCTCCTGCACTGTCATCCCTCGACGTTGCGCGACAGCCACCGCGTCTCTCATGCTCAGCAGGCCCTTCAGGGTTGCCTTGACGACGTTGTGAGGATTTGTAGAACCGAGCGATTTCGTCAGCACGTCCCTCACGCCCGCGGCTTCCAGCACGGCCCGAACACCGCCGCCAGCGATGAGTCCTGTCCCGGGAGATGCTGGTTTCAGGAGCACCTTCGCCGCCCCATACTTCGCGAGCACCGGATGGGGGATGGTTCCTTTGGTGATCATGACCTTCACAACATTCTTTTTCGCTTCGTCGATGCCCTTCGAAATCGCACTCGGCACCTCGTTTGCCTTTCCAAGTCCGACCCCGACATGCCCGTTGCTATCTCCCACAACCACGATCGCGTTAAAACTGAACCGCCTGCCACCCTTTACAACTTTGGCGACACGATTGATCGCGACCAGTTTGTCCTTGAGTTCGAGTTCGCTCGCTTTGATCCGCGCCATACCTTCAGACTTTCGTTGTTATTAAAATATTAGTCCACCTTCGCGTGCACCGTCCGCAAGGGCCTTTACGTTCCCGTGATAGCGATATCCACTCCGGTCGAAGACCACCTTGCTGATGCTCTTTTCGAGGGCTTTCTGACCGAGAACAACCCCGACAAGTTTCGATGCTTCTACCGACGACTTGACCTCCTTCACCTTGTCGCGAAGATCCTTCGAAAGCGTTGAAGCAGAGACGAGCGTTCTCCCGGCTGAATCGTCCACGATCTGTGCATACACATGTCTGAGACTGCGATGGACCGTCAGCCTCGGCCTCTCCGAAGTCCCCGCAACTCTTCTTCTGATTCGCTGCTTGATGCGCACGCGTCTTCCGTACCGATCTTTCTTTATCATCGTCCGCTATCTTCCCGTTTATGCTCTCGCACCCGTGACAGCTGCAGCCTTCCCAGCTTTGCGGCGCACGTGCTCGCCTTTATATCGAATGCCTTTTCCCTTGTACGGTTCTGGTGGCCTCAGCGAGCGAATCTTCGCGGCAACCAGACCGACGAGGGCTTTATCGATACCAGTGATAGTGATATTCGTGGGCGCCGAAACTTGAATCTTGATCTCCTCCGGAGGGGCAAACAGAATTGGATGCGAATAGCCGACTTGCAGCTGCAGTTTCTTACCCTTCATTTCCGCTTTATAACCCACCCCGACCAAGTCCAACTGTTTTTCGTACCCCTTCGTCACCCCAAGGACCATGTTGTTGAGAAGGGAGCGCCAGAGTCCGTGCAGCGCTCTGATGCGCTTCTCCTCGGATCGGCGAGTGACGACAAGCTCCTTTTCTTTGATCTCCAGGGATACACCTTGAGGCATTCTTGCCGTGAGTTCCCCTTTGGGACCTATAACCTTCACCTCGCCATCGGACTTCTCCACCTGAACGTTGGGAAGAATGGGAATCGGTTTTCGACCTACGCGTGACACCAGTCTACTCCTGGATGAATTACGTTGCTACCAAACATAGCACAGCACTTCTCCGCCGACCCGCTCTTTCCGGGCTCGTTTGTCCGTCATAAGCCCGCGAGACGTGGAGATGATGGCAATTCCAAGGCCGTTCAGAACGCGAGGCAGCTCATCCACGCCCGCATAAACTCGGATGCCCGGTTTACTTATGCGCTTTAAGCCGTAGATTGCGGGCTGATCCTCGTTGTACTTCAGAAAGATCCGAAGGATACCTTGTTTGTCGTCGGTCACGTCCGTGTAGTCTGTGATGTACCGGTTCTCACGCAGGATTTTCGTGACTTCCCGCTTGAGTTTCGACGCAGGGATGTCAACTTTCTTGTGCCGAGCTTGACTCGCATTCCGCACTCGCGTGAGGTAATCAGCTACTGGGTCGGTCATCATAGTGCTTCAATTTCCCCCATCACAGAGCCATTCGGTTGTGATAAAAACAATTTCTCGTGATTTTTCCGGTGCGATCACCAACTGGCTTTCTTGACACCGGGAATTTTCCCCTCGCTCGCAAGGTTGCGGAAGCAGATTCGACAAATCCCGAACTTCCGAAGGTAGCCACGAGGTCGCCCGCAGATGTTGCAACGATTTCTGTGGCGGACCTTGTGTTTCGGTTTCCGCTTCGCCTTCACGATCATTGCAAGTCGTGCCAAGCGGGGTTCTCTCCTCCGTTACTGTTGTGTGGATTGAGATGACGGCACTGCTTCATCTGTCCGCTGGATAACTTCCTCTCGCTTCACAAACGGCATGCCGAATCCTTTCAGCAATTCATATGCCTCCTCATCGGTCCTCGCCGTCGTCACGAGTGTGATGTCCATGCCGGTAATGCGCGTAACCTTGTCGACGTCAACTTCCGGGAAAATAATCTGCTCTTTCACCCCCACTGTGTAACTGCCTCGACCGTCGAAGGACTTGTCAGAAAAGCCGCGGAAGTCGCGAATTCGGGGAACTGCAATGCTTATGAAGCGGTCGAGGAATTCATACATACGCGCACGGCGAAGCGTCACACGGCAGCCAATTGCCATGCCATCGCGAAGCTTGAAGTTCGATATTGATTTTCTCGCACGAGTGATCACCGGCTTCTGGCCAACAATTGTTTGGAGGTCATTTACCGCGACGTCGAGCAATTTCGGATCTTGAATCGCCTGGCCCACGCCGACGTTGAGGGCAATCTTTTCAAGCCTCGGCACCTCCATCACATTCTCGTAGCTGAATCGCTTCATCATAGAGGGGACGATATCTTTCAAATACCGCTCCTGCAGTCGCGCCGGTACACCTTTCTCTTCGACCGATGCCTGCTTCTTTCTTACCTCTTTCTGCGGCTTACCCTTAGCGCTGGTGGAGCCAGCCGTCCCTCTTTTTGCTTCTTTTTTTGCCATCAACGCTGCCTGTCAATCCCTAGAACATCTCTTCGCAGTTTCGACACACCCGCATGACTTGGCGTTTGGCAGACGATGCGTCGGTTACCTCCGCATGTCCCACACGGGTCGGCGTGTTGCATTTTGCACAGACCACCATGACATTCGAAGCGTGAATCGTCGCTTCCTTCTGAATGATGCCCCCCTGTGGGTTTTTCTGAGATGGACGCGTGTGCCGTTTCATGATGTTTACGCCCTCAATGATGACCCGATCGGACTCTTTGAACACCTTGAGTACTTTGCCCGTCTTCCCCCTCGCATTGCCCGACACCACCATGACGTTGTCATTTTTTCGGATGCGCATTCATACCTCTTTATCTCAGAGAACCTCCGGGGCCAATGACACGATTTTCATGAATTGCTTCTCACGGAGTTCCCGCGCGACTGGTCCAAATATCCGCGTCCCTCTTGGTTCGTTCTGGCTGTCCACGAGCACTGCAGCGTTCTCGTCAAAACGGATGTACGACCCATCCTTCCGTCGAGTCTCCTTCTTCGTCCTCACGATAACAGCGCGCGAGACCTCTCCCTTTTTAACCGGAGAACCGGGGATGGCACTCTTCACAGAAACCACGACCATATCCCCCAACCCCGCGTAACGCCGATCATGGCCACCAAGAACGCGGATGCATCGAACTTTTTTCGCGCCGGAGTTGTCGGCTACGACAAGATTCGTTTCTTCTTGAATCATGGTTCATTATTCCAAGCCGGTTATTCACCGACGAACACCGGGCTACTTTGCCTTTTGAACAATTTCCACGACACGCCAGCGCTTTCGTGTGCTCAGAGGCCGCGTTTCCATGATTTTCACGAGGTCTCCAATTCGTGCTTCCTGCCGCTCATCGTGCGCCATAAGCTTGGTTGCACGACGCAAGTACTTCCTGTACAGCGGATGGGGCAGGCGTCGCTCTACTGCGACGAGGATGCTCTTCTGCATCTTATCGCTGACGACCTTTCCCACGCGAACTTTGCGCCTGCTTGTGCGTCGTCCTTCCATTTGCCTAGCGCTCCGATTGGGGGATTGGTTCTTCTTGCTGAGTGTCGTTCAGCGCTTTCGTTGCCTCTTGTTCCGCCTTGTGCGCACGCTCACGGAGCATGGTCTTCATCCGAGCGATGTCCTTGCGGACGCTCCGCAACTTCGCGGGAGTCTCAAGCTGCGCGGTTGCATGTTGGAATCGCAGGTGAGCGAGATTCTCCTCTTCGTCTATCAGTCGCTTCTCCAGCTCCTGATCAGAAAGTTCTTTCAATTCAAATGCTTTCATCAATCGTTCCAGAGTCCTCTGATTCTTGTTCGAAGGCCGTCCGTTAATCAGGCGCCAGCATACCCTATCCTGGTCACGATCCTCGTCTTGATCGGCAGTTTATGCGAGGCCAACGTGAGTGCTTCGTTCGCCACTGATCTCTTCACTCCACCGAGTTCAAACATGATCCTCCCCGGCCTGACGACCGCTACCCA
>JAZGDX010000146.1:0-5717 GCA_036478305.1 Bacteroidota bacterium | reverse complement strand
ATGCACAACAAGGTCAGGATAACGCCGGATCGGCGAAGTGAAGTGCGTGTAGAACTTAAACCCGAGTCCGTAGTGCCCAATGTTCGTCTCCGAGTAGATTGCCTTCGCCATCGAACGTATCGCAACCTCGTTGATGACATCCTCTTCCAGGGTTCCATGTACGGTGGCCAGAAGCCTCTGCAAAGCCTTGGAAGCGACACCGCCGTTAATATGGAGAGAGTAGCCGAACTGTGCGACGAAATTTGCCAAATCCCTAAGCTTTGCTGGATCCGGTGCATCATGTATACGATATATAAACGGCCGGATCGCTTCCTCTTTTCGGTACAGGCCAACGTGTTTGGCCACAATGCGATTTGCGAGGAGCATGAAATCTTCGACGAGTCGATGACTTGCCAATCGTTCTTTCTTGACGATTTCGATGGGTTTGCCGTCTTGCCCCAGGTGGATTTTTACCTCGGGTGTTTCGAAATTAATGCTCCCTTCCTGCATTCTTTTCTTCATCAGCTCCTTGCTGAGTTCGTGCATCCGGGTCAGCACTTCTGCGAATTCACCAGAGCCTGAATCAAGAATCCGCTGGACCTCCTCGTATGTAAAACGACGGTTGCTCCTGATTATGCTCTCCCGAATCTCATAATCCTTCACGACTCCGCGAGCGGTCATCGTCATGAGCACTGAATATGCGAACCGATCCACGCGTGGTCTCAGGCTGCACAAAACCGACGAGAGCTTGTCGGGCAGCATCGGGATGACCCGGTCGACCAAGTACACGCTGGTTCCGCGCCTCGAGGCCTCCTGATCCAGCTCGCTGCCAGCCTGAACATAATAGCTCACGTCCGCAATGTGCACTCCCAGACGATACTCATTGGTACCAAGTCTTTCTAAAGAGACTGCGTCGTCAAAATCATTTGCGTCCTCAGGGTCAATCGTAAAGCACACGAGGTCTCGCAGGTCGAGCCGCCGCTGGCTTTCCTCCTTCGCTAACGTCTCGGGAATTCTTCTTGTTTGTTTCAGTACTCCCTTTGGAAATTCAAGTGGCAGGTGAAACGCTCTTGCAACCGATAAAACTTCCACCCGCGCATTTCCAGCTTTGCCCAGAACTTCGACCACGCGACCTTCTGGATTGAGATGGATTGACTCCCATCGCTCGAATGCCACCACGACTTTTTCCCCAGGACGGGCTCCATGCAGTGATTGCTTCGGAACATAGATGTCGCGCGATATTCGTGAGTCGTCAGGGATAACGAAGTAGAAGTTCCGACTTTTTTCCAATCGTCCGACGATGTCACTTCGCCCACGCTCCAAGATCTCGACGATTTCTCCTTCAGGCTTCTTTCCATCCTCCCACCGTTTTCCCACCTTGCGAGAAGATGCTGGTTTTGCGAACAGGGATACTGCAACGAGGTCTCCGTCGAGAGCCGTACCGAGAAACCGTACCGGTATGTACACTTCCTCCTCTGCATGATTGCTCTTTACAAACCCGCCCTGCTTTATGGTGGACAACCGACCTACCAGCCGATCTGTCGAAACGACAGCCCCATACTGCTGTCGCCCAACGCGGCGGATCTTTCGGTCTCCCAGCAGCTCCGTCAGCGCCTGCCTTACCGCTCCGTAGTCTCCTTGCCCACTAATGCTCAGCTGGCGAGCAACCTCTTTGGTCGTAAATACACGACCCTGGCTGAGCGCGAATAACTTGATAATCTTTCCTTTCAACTCTTGACCACCCATACCGGCTCTTTTCGTGACTAGAACGTTATTCGATAATAGAGTCTGGCACCATACGTGTCCTTGTCCTGCGTGGGAACCTGAATGTCTCGCACACGCCGCTCGAGGTCGAGCATAAGATTCCGAAGCCTGCGTGAGTTGAACACATTTCCCATCGAGAGCTGAACGCTGACGTTGGCGTTCGATATGTCTGTAAAGATCCGACCCCCGAACCGCCAATAAGCATTAAGAATCTCCCCGCTCAACCGCAGGTTGGGAGCCTCTCCAACCCCCCCAGTGAACTCAACAGTGCGGATGAACCCAAATTCGTTCCTGAAGAAATCGGTAAGCGCTTCGGACAACAATCCAGTGACGATAGAGTAGGAAATGGATCCACCGACTGTACTGTAGATGGTGTTTCGATCCTGGTTTGTTAACTCATTCTTGAAACTGCCAACGAGGATATAAGAGATTGCATCTGCCTGTGGGTCTGAGAGATTGAGCGGAGTAACGACGTTTCCGTCGACATCCTTGGTCGCAATGCTCAGTGCCAGTCTCGGCTCATAGCGTGTACCGGTGATCGTCAGGTCAACAAGAACAGTTAACGCCTGAATCACTTCCGGCTTGTCCTTAGTTGGCCCATCGTAGGTACTTTCATACTGCGCTTTGATGTCCAACTCAGGATTTTCCGCGTCACCGGTAAACCGCAACTTCCCCCTAGCGTCAAATGTCTTGTAAAATGTGTAGTGAGAACGGTCCGCAACAGATACCTCTCCGATCAACTGCATCTGTCGACCGTCACTAACAAGCGTCAGTTTTCCGTTCAGGACAGCGAATAGCTCTTCGCCCGTGACCGGGTTAAAGATCATGCGTATTTCGACGTCACCCTTCGTCTCGACCCGGACTTCGTAGGAAATTCCATCGAGAATGGTCGTCGATTGAGCGCCGTTCTGCACACCTTGATTTGCCTCCGAAATCGCCTCTTCGCGCTGGTAGAGCGTGAGTAAGGAGGTATCAGATGTTGCTTCGTTCGTATCGTCGATGACGACGTAGTTCAGTACCGTCGGCGACGTGGCGTAGACATTCTGCTGGAGCGCAGGAAACAGTATGTTAGCTCGCTCTATCAAAATTGTTCCCGTCAGTCGCGATTGCTCAAGCGTTCCGGCATAGCGCAGGCCTTCCGGACCGATGGAGGCAAAGAGATCTCCTTGAATTTTCTGCACGGATCTTCCCGAACCTTCGCTGAGAATCAACAACTGTCCTCGCGCAGAGAGGTCGAACGACGAAATCGAAAAGTCTTTCAACGCTACTGTCCCGTTCACAAACATGGGCCTGTCTGAACGGCTCTCTGTGTCATGTGTAATCTCCATTGAAACGATACGGATATTTTCCTGTTCTGGCTGCAACGTGGCGTTTACCCTATAGTAAAGGCGATTCGGAACGAAGAAAAAACCCGCGTTCTCAGTCGAAATCGATCCCGTATACACTGGCAACTGAGGCGTTCCCTGAATGTTGATCTCACCAGAGACTGTTCCCTGGAGCTCATCGAAGTCTGCGAGGAGTGGGTCAAGAAACGCAAGGGGAAAGCCCCGGGCATTCAAGCTTAGATTCATCGGTGCATCGGGGAAGCGCTTTTCCTCTGACCCGGCAGCTCTGGCCACCGACAGGTCAATAGGAAGATTACCTTTGACCGAGAGCTCTGGCGCACGAACAGAGGAGGTGTCCTTCAGAAATTCTACATCGAGCGTGGCCATCTGGTTTCTGTACGTGGCAGTAGACCGCACGCTCCCGAGGAAAACACCACGGTAGGCGAGATCGTCCAGAGCAAGCTGAGTTGTAATGATAGGGGAATCGAGTCTTCCGCCCAGCGTGAAGCCTAATTGCGCTCTGCCTTGCAGGGTACTCATCCGCGGAAGTTCTTCTTCTTGGAAACTTGCAAACAGGCTTCCCATATCGACGTTCGAAACGTCACCGTGAAGCTCCACGTTGCCACGATGATCCAGCGATCCTGCAAACTGAACGCGCTCAGAGCCAAGAACGAATGCAGCATGCTCGATTGACAACATTGTATTGTCGAGATTTGCAGTCAACGGACCATCACTTCTCCACTCGTACTCGCCCGCTCCCAAACGGACAGAGTCCAGCATGAAGTGGTATGGTTCTTCATCGAAGGTTACATTTCCAGTGAAATCGACGAACAAAATCGAGTCGATGATTGCGCTGGCTGATGCCGTCGATCGGTCATCAGCGATTTTGAGGTCAATCCCGAGATCGCTGAATTCTGTACGATTAATGAAGAGCGATTTGCTACTAATGTTGACTGAGCTTCGAAGATCCCTCGTGTCCATAGCGGGACTCAGACCTTCGAATGCAGCACGAAAGCTCAGGTTTCCGATAAAAACGCCCTGGCGGACTGTCCCGTAAAAGAAGTCGTCAATGAAACCTTCGAGCGAAACTGAGAGCTGGTCTGAGGCCCCGCTTATCGTTCCCGATATGTTCCCGTGCCCACCGAATTGCTCTCCTCCGACAAAAATCGTTACCGGTTCCAAATCCTTGATATTCGCACGAAACCTGAAGTCATAAACCTGAGGAGTCGTGCCGAGATTCCATCCGTGCCGCCCAACTTCCTCCGCGATCGCTTTCTCTTCCGAGGGGTGCGAACGTGCAAACACTGAATCCAGGGGAGCCAACTTCCGGTCCACGATTCTGAGGATTCGCTCTTTGTCCTCCTCGATCAATTCGATGAACTCATGAACAACAAACCGGCCCTCGATGTCAGCGTCGATGATTTCCGACCGTACAGAAATTAACGTGCGCGATGGGTCCGCTTGCTCGAAGACCAGGCTTGCCTCCGTCGAGCTTATCGTACGGTTACGATAGACAGATGGAGACATCTTAAGCGTAAGTCTTCCGTTTAGCGTTTCAAGTGACCTTCCCCAGCCATCCGCCTGAAGGTGGAACGAAAGATCGCTGGCATGCCTCGTGTCGTGCAGCACCCTAGAGAGATCGAGTGAAGTGAACGAAGCATCAAGGCCGTAGATGGTCGAATCTGCGTGGTTGAAGTCAATTCTTCCTTTTGCATCGAGTTTCGTCTTCCGCGAATTGACGAGTAAGCTCAGGTCGACTACGCGATTTTTCGCCTCTATCCTCACCTGCCCACCATCAATCTTCCAGCCGAACAGCTGCGATGTATCCAGCTCAACATGGAAGAAAGAGTTTTGACGTTCCAACTCGAACCCTCTTCCGTCTACCTCTGCCTTCATCGTGATCCGGCCTGCTAGCATATCGTCCTGAAGAATTCTACCGAAATCGACTGACCGGGTTTGTACACTCCCACGATATTCCGCGACAGGCTTGGAAAAGTCAAAGCGAAGATCACCTTCAAGGTCTCCAGCGACACTTCGTAGAACCAGTTTCGAATCAAACACCAACGGTGTCCCCTCGAATTGGAAGTCCAGCCTCACCGGACCAAGATGTCCGTAATCAGGGATAGAGATTCCCGGCAGGAGCTGAACAACGTCAGTTGGATCGATCACATTGCCAAATGAGTTCACCGAAAGGAAAAGTTCTTCGGGATGGTGAAGGTTGAATACACCGCCCTCAAAGTGCAGGTGAGACCGTGCTGTGCTGATGTCCAGCTTTTCTATTTCCAGTTGGCCGAACTCTCCTTTCGTCATCAGGCGGGCTGAAACGTTGCCATTCAGGAACGAGACATCGGGAATAAACGTTTTCAACTCCTTGAAGTCGATGTTCTCAGCCTCTAGTTCGATGACCGTTGAACTATGTTCAAGGGAGTCGACGTTTAGATTCTTCACGTCGAAACCGTCGACGCGTGCGTTGAGTTTCAGTTGGCTCCGTTCGCTCTCGACAACCAAATCCTGGACACGGATGAAATCACTGCCAGCCTCAACACTACCCTGAATACGGTTGAATGTCACGTCTGCCCGTGGCAACCGGAATTGGAGTCTGTGGATGTTCACACGGACGATATCGTTCGATAGATTTCCAGATGCTTG
>JAZGDX010000145.1:0-5968 GCA_036478305.1 Bacteroidota bacterium | reverse complement strand
TGGTGGCATTTCAACCCCAAGGAGTGCCGCGATCGTCGGCGCGATGTCCGCTGGGCTCGTCCGGTCATAGTACGTTCCGGGACTGATGCCGGGACCGGAAAGGAGAAGCGGGACATGTGAGTCATAGCTGTAGGGCGAGCCATGTGAGGCTCCGCTAGTGTACCGAGGGTCGCCGAAGATATAGTATGGTCTGAGGACAACAACGACGTCGCCACTTCTCTCCGGATGAAATGAGAAAAGACAAGCCTCCGCAAGGTCTCCGGATACTGCATTCCGGGACAATTCGGCTGCAGTGAATGCAGCCGCGACGAAGGGTAGTTTGGAAATTTCCTGTTTCATGAAGGTGGCTGTGGGTTCTCGGTCAATCCCCTTTTCGTTGAGTGCTTGATCATTCAAATAGATATTTCGGCTGCTTTCCCCCAATGTCCAGCCGCCGGTGGAGGTCAACGGTCCGTGTCGTTTTTCAAGTGCCTCCTTCGCCGGTCCGAGAAGCTGTTGCCGTGTTATCCTTCCCGCGGGCATGTTTGGATTAGCGTGTCTCAACGCTTCTGGAATTGGGCCGACGCCGTGGTCACTTGTGAGAACAACGATGCAGTTCTCAAGACCAACCGTCGAATCAAGAAAGGAAAAGAATTCCTCGAGGAATCTGTCCATGCGGATCGTCAGGTCCATGACTTCCCAGCTCTGCGGTCCATATGCATGGCCGACATAGTCTGTTGACGAAACTCCCAAACAGAGCAGATCTGTCACCCCACGCTGACCGAGCTGCTCGTTCTTGACTGCCTCCTGTGCGAACTCCATCAGGATTTCTACACCATAGGGAGAAGCGAGCAGGGCATAGGAATACGCTCCCGTGAGCTCCTCGGAGTTTCCTCCGTCGACGACGTGCGGAAATCGGCTTCCTAAGTGGTTCGACTCGCCGATTCCGTCGTCGATACCGTGTTTTTTGTATTCTTCTTCCGAAAGCAGCAGATTCCACGCTTTGCCAAAATAGGACCGATACCTTCCTGATTCGTTGAACGATTCGACCCACTTGGGAAGATCCTGACGGTAGTAGGAGGAGGTGACGTAGAGAGAGTCCACCGTCCAGTATGATGCATCAGCGAGCTTTCCTCCCATGAGAATCGCAGATCGGTCCTTGTTGGAGACTGAGATAACCTTCGACTGAAAATTGGTGTGGATTTTCATCTGGTCGCCGAGCGTGGCTGTAGAAAAATTCTTTGGCGAACGTCCCTCGCCACTGTCGGTCCCGACCATGCTCACGGTTCTATCTTCGACACAGTATGCCATGGAGCCCGTCGACCGGTCGAACCAGAGGTTGTCCACAATTCCATTGGCGTTTCCGTATGAGCCACTCATGATTACAGCATGACCAGGTCCAGTGTTGGTCGCAGCATGGAGGTATCGGCAGTCAACGAAGTTGGCTCCGTTGTTCAATAGGTAGTTGAAGCCGCCGTGCGTGAAGTAGGTACGGTACTTCGAAATGTACTCGTACGGAAATTGGTCAAGACTGATCACCACGACGAGTTTCACCGGTTGCTGCGCGAAAACTGCGGATGAAAGCAGTAAAGCTGCGATGATGAAAATAGGATGGCGCTTCATGTCTACCTCACACGATGGTAGCAAAGGGAAAGAGATTAATCCTCTTCAAGCAGCGCAATAATGATGAGAAAAACAAGCGCCCTCTTGATGCGCCGAAGGAGTGAACGACATCGACGGTCATGCGTTCATCGTACTCGGTAAGTGGGAGAGATTTGAAACTCAGAATTGAATTTTGTACCTTTCGATAGCCATGTCGAAGCTCACAGTCGCGGAAATTTTTCACAGCATCCAGGGCGAGTCCAGTCACATGGGCCGACCCTGTGTCTTCGTTCGACTTACGTATTGCAATCTCCGCTGTGTCTGGTGCGACACGGAGTACGCGTTCGAAGGAGGCACGGAAATGCGGATCGATGAGATCATCAATGTTGTGAAGTCCTACAACTCAACGCTCGTGGAGGTCACCGGTGGAGAACCGCTTCTCCAGGAGGGTGTCCACGAATTGATGACGCGGCTGTGCGACGGTGGTTACGAAGTGTTGCTGGAAACTGGCGGGAGCATCGACGTCAGCAGTGTAGACTCACGGGTCAAACGCATAGTGGACATCAAGTGTCCTGGCAGCGGTATGGAAGCGAAGAACTACTGGAAGAACATCGACTACTTGCGGCAGTTTGACGAAATCAAATTCGTCATCGCCGATCGTGAGGACTATGAGTGGGCAAAGGCCGCGATGAGCACCTACGAGCTCGAAAGGAAATGTCCGGTGTTGATGTCCGTAGTGTTTGGGATGCTGGAACCGATCCAGCTCGCGGAGTGGATTCTCGAAGACAGACTAAATGTTCGATTCCAGCTCCAGATGCACAAATACATCTGGAGCCCGGAGATGCGGGGGGTTTGAGGTGCCGGGAGACCATAAGGGGCGTGAACTTGCCGTTATTCTGGTGAGTGGTGGTCTGGACAGCTGCGTCACAGCTGCGATCGCCAACGAGAGGTATGGAATGGCGTTTCTCCACTTGAACTATGGTCAGAGAACGGAGAAGCGTGAGCTCAAATCGTTTTACGCTGTAGGGGATTTCTACGGTGTGCAGCAGCGACTCGTCGTAAACGTGGAACACTTGAAGCAGATCGGAGGCTCGAGCCTGACGGACAACTCAATCCCCGTCATGCGAGCCGACCTTGACCGTGCGGGTATTCCGACCTCGTACGTTCCTTTTCGAAACGCCCACATTCTGTCCATCGCTGTCAGTTGGGGGGAGGTTCTGGGAGCGAGAAGAATTTTCATCGGCGCCGTAGAAGAAGATTCATCCGGCTATCCGGATTGCCGCAAAGAATACTTCGAGGCATTCAATCGTGTGATCCACCTCGGCACGAAACCGTCTACAGAACTTCAGGTTGAAATCCCGATCATCGACCTGAAGAAGTCTGAAATCGTAAAACGGGGGGTGCAGCTTGGGGCACCGTTTCACCTGACGTGGTCCTGTTACCAGGGCGAGGATGTGGCCTGCGGTACATGCGACAGCTGCGCACTGCGCCTGCGCGGTTTTCAAACGGCGGGGGTTGATGATCCGCTCCCGTACCGGGACAAACCAGTCTACATGTAACGAGCGCCCGTGTGTAGTGAAGCCCTTCGTTGGAGGAGCTCATTCGTCCGGTCAGGAGATGGCCTACTATCCAGTTCAGATCAAGCAGTCGAGTGCGACAGACCTCCTCCTGCGGTGGAATGACGGGCTCGAGTCAATAATCTCTCTGAAGTTGCTCCGGGACGAGTGCCCCTGTGCAGGCTGTAAGGGTGAGACAGTTCTCCTCCATGAGTCCAAGCCCATCCTTCCCATTCTCGATCAGACTGGAAAATACGATATCAGGGAAATGAGTCAGGTCGGTAACTACGCTGTTCAGGTAACGTGGGGCGATGGTCATAGCACCGGAATTTATACATGGGATTACCTTCGTGAGCTCGCTAAACGACCGAAAGACTCCCAGGAATAGTCGCACTCACCGGACAACCATTGCCAGTTGCTAGACGATAAGGAGCCGGGCTATGCATTTACGTTTATCCCTTCGATTGATCCAACAATATCCGGTGTTGTTCGCCGGTCTCTTCATGCTGGCGTTCTATGTCATCGCGACAATCAATTTTATCCATCAAATGCGTGCTGCTGCTCCCGATGTCTTTGACTACGTCTTTCAGTTCGGAGGGCTCGTTCTGATCGGCGTTTTCGGTTTCATGTTTATCCGAATGATGGGTCTGCAGGATGAACTGCGCCACGAAGTGGCGGTCTCGCACGAACGAAAGCGAGAACTCGAGAATAGGGAAACTCAGCTCCGGACGTTACGGGAAGTCACACTTACGCTCCAGGATGAGATCAACAATCCGCTGGCCATCATCACGGCTCATTGCGTTAAGTTAGCCCGACAGCTGTCGAATGATCGTAAATTGCGAGAGGACTTGGAGACCATCCGGAAAGCCGTCAAGAGAATAGACAATCGCCTCTCTCACTACTCCCAGCTCACAGAATACAACGTCGTACCCTCACCCGTCGGAAATATTTTGGAGGAATCGTACACGAAGGAGTCCGGTGCTAACGAGCGGACGAATTCCTGATGCTGGAGAAACATCAGCAGCAGTACGTAAAGAAGCACTACCGCAAACGGCCCGCCAGATCGATCGCCAAACGTCTCGCAGTCCCGCTGGATGAAGTCAGGGCGGTTATTACATCTCTGAAAAGTCCCGCCGAAAGACGAAGGGAAAGGTTGTTCACTGCTTTCCTTGCCCTCATCCCGCTGACTTTTTTCGTGCTGCTCGAGAGCGTGTTGCGGGTAGTGGAGTTCGGTGGCAGCGTTGAGCTGTTCCAGGAGCGGATTCTCAACGGACAAGAGTACCTCGAGATAAATCCGGCCGTCAAGAAAAGATACTTCCGGAACGTCGACTTTGACCCTGCCGTATCCGCCGACATTTTTGCGAAGAAGAAATCTCCGGATTCCTACCGCATTTTTTGCCTGGGGGGATCCTCGACCATGGGATACCCCTACCTCTTCAACGGCTCGTTCTCAAGTATGGTGAAAGACCGGCTCGTTTCCCTGTTTCCGGACAGGGACTTCGAGGTCGTCAATCTCGGTATGACGGCTGTGAACAGCTACACCGTGCTGGATTTCGCAAAAGACATTCTTCTGTACGAACCGGACCTGATCCTCGTCTATGCCGGTCACAACGAATTCTATGGAGCACTGGGGATTGGCTCCGCGGAATATTTGGGAAGAAGCCGGTGGATAGTCAAGGGATACCTCTCGCTCCAGAACCTCAAGACGTTCTGGCTAGTGCGTGCTGCCATTGCATGGGTCTCCTCTGTGATCTCGTCTCCTAGCATCGAGAAGAATCCAGGGACCTTGATGGAGAGGATGGCTGAAAAGCAGTCGATTCCGTACGGGAGCGACGATTACCAGGTCGTGCTCGATGTCTATCGCGCGAACCTGGAGGAAGTTGCGCAGTTGGCGCAGCGTGCCGGCGTGTCGGTTATCGTCAGTACGCTGGTCAGTAACTGGCGCGGCGTTTTTCCTTTCGTGTCGACGTTTTCGCCTCAGATGGATGATGCCCAGAAGCGGCAATGGAACCTTCTCTATGAAGAGGGTCGCCGACGCATGGAATCGGGAAATTTCGACGAGGGGGCCGAGTATTTCGACCGATGCGTGGCCCTCGACGCCCTCTCCGCCAAGCCTCATTACTTACTCGCCCGATGTTACGAGAGGCTGGGACGATACTCAGACGCAAGGCAGGAGTATATCCTCGCGAAAGACTATGACGGACTTCGTTTCCGGGCTAGTTCCGATTTCAATCGGGTTGTCGCGGAGGTTTGCTCGACGTTCAATATTCCTGTCGCCAATGCAGAGCGCACTTTTGCGCAAGAATCACCCAACGGAATCGTCGGGAATGAGCTGATGCTGGAGCATCTTCATCCGAACGTGAAAGGATACTCTCTCATTGCGAAAGCATTTGTGGAGGCGATGGCTGAGGACGGCAGAATTGCACCCAGAGAAAAGTGGATGAGTGGACGCGAGAAGAGTGAGGAGGAGTACCTTCGGCTCGCAGGAGTAACGAGACTCGATTCCATCATGGCAAACATGCGCATCAAAGTTCTCACTAACAGCTGGCCGTTTGTGGTGGGCAGTATCAGCATCGATGATCTATCAGTTCAAACAGATCTGGAAAAACTCGCCAAGGGGTACTTGATGGGTGAACTTACCTGGGAACAGGCTCATGTCTATGCGGCGGAGCGATACACGAAGGAGAAGCAGTATGAACGCGCTGCCGAAGAATACCGGGCAGTATTGAAACAGACTCCCTACAACGTATCCCCCTACCTGCGGCTTGGGCAGGTTCTGTTCGCCGTCGGAAACTACCAAGGTGCTGAACAGATATTCCGAAAGTCATTGG
>JAZGDX010000144.1:0-12330 GCA_036478305.1 Bacteroidota bacterium | reverse complement strand
AAACAGGCAGACATCATACTCACTCCAGTAGATGGGGGGCACCTTTCTTCCGATTTTACGGGACTCGACTCACTCATCATGCTCGGTGAAGCTGCAGCGCTGGATGCTGTACCGAAAATCCTGGATGCCATCGCTTCCTCCGGTGGTTCGAACGCCACGGAAACAGCTCTCCTCGTCGGTAACTTCGACGTCCACTTTTTCGGGGATCCGATCCCGGACGAGATTCGTCAGCTGATACTCTCCGAAGCGATGGACGGAGTTCTCGGCAGAAACGAGATACAGCGCCATCTCAAAAGTGTGTATTCACTAGGCGACTACCAAGACGTGTATGCAGAAGTGCACACAGGAGCTGACCGTTCCACCATTACCTACAGCGCGATTGCGAATCCGGTTCTTCGAGGTGCGATGTTTGAAGGGAATCATTTCGTGTCGGACTCAGCTTTAGCTGTCGCAGTGGAAACGATGCTGGGCGAGGTGATCAACGTTCACAACGGGAGACAAGTTCTCGAAAACATACTGAGGTTGTACCGACGGCGCGGCTACTCGCTTGCGAGAATCGACTCGGTGAGTTTTGACAAGTCAAAAGGTACAGCAATTCTCCACATCAGGGAGGGAATCATCTCAGGCGTTGAGGTTCACGGAAATAAAAAGACTAAGGACTACGTCGTTCTTCGTGAGTTTCCGCTTTCAGCCGGTGACGTGTTTATGACCGCCCGTGCTACTGAAGGCATCGTGAACATTAGCAGCACGAACCTGTTCGAATCCGTGATACTGGAGGTCCGAAATGACGCATCGGGTCCGAGAATTGTCCTCCGTGTGAAGGAGCGGAGCTCGGCGCTCATTCGACTTGGCACACGTGCCGACAATGAGCGGAACGTTCAAGGGCTCGTCGAGGTTCGGGATGAAAATGTGTTCGGGACAGGCATGGAATTTGGGGTTAGTTTTTCGGGCGGCTCGCGGGATCGTCGCATTCGGTTCGAACATAGAGCCAGCAGGATATTTCGAACGTATCTGACGTTCAGCTTAAAAGGATATCATCGCTTCAGGGATGTCAACGTCTACTTCGATCAACCAACGACATCCCGTAAACGCTGGAAGCGGGGGCGGATCGGGGAATATCGTGAGTTCAAGTACGGTGGTTCGTTCACGTTTGGATCCCAATTTAAACGGTTAGGAAATGTCATCGCGGAGGCACGCGTGGAACAACAGGAGATCCGAACCAACTTTGGTACTGGTTTCGCCCCCGAAAAGCATTTCTTAGTGAGCCTGAAAGTTGGTTCCACTGTTGACACCCAGGACCGGTATCCGTTTCCGAGAGAGGGAATGGCTCTGACGATGTCTTACGAGTCTGCGCTCGCCAGCCTCGGGAGTGACATATCGTTTACAAAGCTAACGATCTCGTACGAGCTGTTCAAAACCTACCTCGGTTCCCATACACTCCATCCCAAGTTGACAATCGGACTGGCGGATCAGACATTGCCCCTGGCGGAGCAGTTCAGTCTCGGTGGTCAGCACTCGTTCTTCGGATTGCGTGAAGACGACTTTCGCGGTCGCCAAATATTTTTGGTAAACATTGAATACCGCATTCGATCTCCACTTAGGCTGGTTTTCGACACCTATCTCTCTGCACGCTATGACTTCGGATCAGTTTGGAGAGATCCGAGCGACATCAGCATCAACACATTTCGTCATGGCGTTGGAGTGCAAATTGCACTGGACACGCCCATCGGACCGGCTGAATTTGCCCTTGGTCGGAGCTTTCTATTCCGCACGGACTTATCTTCCAGCCCGATCAGTTTCGGTCCGTATTTGGGATACTTTGCGGTCGGAATCGAATTGTAACACAACCTCTGAGATGTGCGTATCTAATAAATAATGAGTGTCGAGACTCACGATGAATTGGCTGAGCTGGCTTGACGCTCAATAGTATCCGTGTTTTCTTCGTGGTGATCTGCTCATCATCAGACGACACAAATGCAATCGTTCGTTTCCTTAGTCAACAATTACTCATTTGGGAGGTATCCATGCGTAAGATTCCGTATCTCCTGACGCCCCTGATCCTGGTGGCTTTGCTCTCGACAACATTTGCCCAGGAAGATGGCTTCAAAGCGGTCGAGGAAAGAATCGTCGAATTCACTCTTGACAATGGACTAAAGTTCTTGGTGTTGCCACGGAGGGAAGCGCCGGTAGTCTCGTTTGTCACGTACGCGGACGTCGGATCTGCTGACGACCCGAAGGGGCAAACCGGAATCGCACACCTTTTTGAGCACATGGCTTTCAAAGGAACCCCGACTATTGGTAGCAAAGATTTTAAGAAAGAAAAAGCTGCCATTCAAAAGGTGGACCGTGCGTACGCAAAGCTCAAGGGGGAACGGCTCAAAGGAGAGAAGGCCGATGCTGAGCAACTGAAGGTTCTCGAGGAGGAATTCGAGGCAGCTCAGGAAGTAGCTGCTCAGTATCTGGAGAGGAATGAGTTCCTCACCGTGATTGAGCGAGCGGGAGGAGTTGGCTTGAACGCCGGGACGGGCAACGACATGACCGTCTACTTTTACAGTCTTCCATCGAACAAAATCGAATTGTGGTTTTCGCTGGAATCAGACCGATTCCTCAACCCCGTCCTGCGCGAATTCTACACAGAGCGAGACGTGGTGATGGAAGAGCGGCGGCTTCGTATAGAAAGTCAGCCCATTGGCAAGTTGGTGGAAGAGTTCCTCTCCGTGGCCTACAAAGCTCACCCATACGGAGTGAGCGGTCTCGGCCACATGAGCGATCTTCAGAACATTACGCGCGAGCAAGCGGAGGAGTTTTTTCAAGAATATTACGTACCGAGTAACCTGACCATTGCGGTGGTCGGCGACGTAGATGCAGGAGAAGTGCAGCGACTCGCAAAGACGTACTTTGAGCGTATTCCGGGTGGTCCGAAGCGCTTGCCGATTTCGACGACGGAGCCACCCCAGCGCGGGCAACGTCGGTTCGCGATCGAAGAACAGTCCCAGCGCATCATCGTGATTGGTTACCACAAAGAGAGCATCACCCACAAGGATAACGCGGTGTTCGACGCGATCAGTGACATTCTGAGCGCAGGCCGTACTTCGCGGTTGTACCGAAGTCTCGTACGCGACAAGAAAGTAGCGACGATTGCTGGAGGGTTCAGCGGCTTTCCGGGTGAGAAATATCCGAATCTGTTCCTATTCTTTGCTTTTCCGGCGCCAGGACATACGAACGAGGAGTGTGAGAAGGCAATCGACGAAGAAATCGAACGACTCAAGACGGAATTGGTCGACGAAGGAACTTTGAAGAAGGCGAAAACACGTGCGCGCGCGAATCTTGTCCGTCAACTCAATTCGAATCAGGGAATGGCGTCTCAACTCGCTACGTACGAAATGCTAACAGGCAGCTGGCGAGATCTCTTTCAACAGCTCGACAAGGTAAACGCGGTCACTGCAGAGGACATCAAGCGGGTTGCAAACGAGTATTTCACGATAAAGAATCGGACGGTCGGCATGATCGAACCGGCGTCGAAGTAGCTACGGACGAAGGACACTCGACTACTCCCCATCGATAAGGAGATTTGATATGAAACGGTATTTGAACTTTTTCCTCGGTCTCTTAGTGCTGTTTGGCTTTGTCTCTGAAGCCGGCGCCCAAAAGGCCAAGCATTACAAACAGCTCGAGTATCCTCCTTTGCGCGAGCCAGTGGTTCCGGAGCCGGCACGGTATGAGCTCCCGAACGGCATGATTCTATTTCTGCTCGAGGATCATGAACTCCCCATCATTGAGCTCTCGGCCATTGTGCGTACCGGATCGCGGTGGGAGCCGGCCGAAAAGATCGGACTCGCTTCCATAACAGGGCAAGTCATGCGCACTGGAGGTACAACTACCAGGACGGGAGATGAGATAGACGATGAGCTCGAAGCGATTGCTGCCTCTGTCGAGACGTTTATCGGAAGGAATTCGGGTGGCGCCCGGGTTTCGATGATGCGCGAGGATGTTGACGACGTGCTGAATTTTTTCGCAGACGCCTTGATGAATCCTGCATTTCGGGAGGATAAGATCGACTTGGCGAAAATTCAGCAACGGGACGGTATTGCCCGGCGCAATGACAACGTCCTCGCAATCACGAGCAGGGAGTTCACGAAGCTGATCTACGGTGGTACAAGTCCGTACGCTCGGCACACCGAATATGAAACGATTGAGAACATCACGCGCGACGATCTGGTCGCTTTTCAGAAGCAATTCTATGCTCCGAACAACGTCATGCTCGGAATCTGGGGAGACTTCGACACTGATGAGATGAAGAAGAAAATCGAGCTCGCCTTTAAGGATTGGCAACGGTCTGAAGTTTACGTCCCGCCGGTCCCGGAAGTGACGTACGAGTTCGGGCAGCGGATCTATTTTATCCAGAAAGACGACGTCAATCAGACGAACGTTCGAGTCGGTCACCTCGGAGGTCGTATTGACGATTCGGATTACTTTGCGCTCGATTTAGCTTCGGAAATTCTCGGAAGCGGTTTTGTAGGCCGAATGTTCAAGAATATCAGATCGGCTCAGGGCCTGGCTTACTCCGTTTTTGCGAGCTGGGGGACCAACTATGATTATCCCGGTATTTTTCAAGGAGGAGGGCAGACTAAATCTGAGTCGAGCATCAGGTTCATTCGGGCGATTCTCAAGGAGATTCAGGATATGACCGAGAGCGAGGTCACCGATGATGAGCTGCGCGTCGCCAAGGAGGGTATCCTGAATTCCTTTGTGTTCAACTTCGACACGAAGGGAGAAATCGTCAATCGGATTCTGAGATACGAGTATTTCGGGTACCCCAAAGACTTTCTTCAGCAGTACAAACGGAACATCGAGAAGGTTTCCAAGGCCGATATTTTGCGGGTGGCAAAAAAGTACTTCAAGCCCGATCAGATGGTGATCCTTGCCGTTGGCCGTGCAGAGGATTTCGATGAACCACTCTCTACACTCGGGACGGTGGAGACGATTGACATTACTATCCCGGAACCGGAGGAGGTCCTGCCGGAACCGACTGAGGAGACAGTCGCGAGGGGAAGAGAAATTCTAGCGGATGCGGCGGAGGCAACGGGCGGCGGTCGATTGAAAGCGCTCAAAGATATCACACGAGTGGGTGAGATGAGTATGGTAACGCCACAGGGCGAATTTGCAGTAGCCCTGGAATCAGTCCTCAAGTTGCCGCTGAAATTCCGTCAGACAATGAAGATGCCGTTCGGAGAAATGACGATGGTGTTCGATGGAGAGACGGCGTGGATGATAACTGCCCAGGGGATTCAGGATGCTCCAGAATCACAGAAGAAAGAGATTCAATCAAGCGTAGCCCGTGAACCGCTGTACATCTTGATGAACTACGACCAACCACGCTACACGGTTCAGTTCGTAAAAGAGGAGACAGTGGACGGGGCGAAGGCACACGTTGTCCTCGTACACGACAGCGAAACAGACCAGGCTGTTCGACTCTTTTGCGACTCAAAGACGAATCATGTGGTGAAATCCTCCTACACCGCACCGTGGATGGGTACGCCAGCAAAGCTGGAGGAATTCTATTCTGACCATCAAACTGTGAACGGCATTACAATCCCGTTCAAGACACTGATCAACAAGGATGGTCAGAAGGCGGCGGAAACCGTCTGGACGGAGGTCAAAGTAAACGCTGGAGTGATGGATGCGCTTTTCACGAGAGAGTAACCCTACAGCGGGGATGGTTACATGACGGTCCTCTCTGATCACGGGTCTGTAAGTTTGAAATGACTCTTACACCATAATCGGCGGATTTCCAGTATGGCTACCAATCCTCCACCAAAGGTCTCACATCATCCTTCGGAGAGCATCGAAAATATTGCCTACTCGAGCGTGCAGGACATACCGACGCGAGAGCCGAACGATCAAAATCGGCTGGGGTATTATGTTTGGCGCTGGCTTGTGGAGAAAAGCGGCACGCTCGAGCAGGCGATCAGAAACTCCGGATCACATACGCTCATCCCCTATGAGCAGGTCATCCGGATCGTCAAAGAAAAACTCCGGCAGCGGGGAATCAAGGTCTAGTTTGATCCCTGGGAATGTCTGGCACACTGAAGGAACAAGCAGCCACTCAGTCCTCGTCAAGTGAGCTGTGGCCCGCTCTTCCGATACGCTCCCACAACTGAATTCAATCAACGCGTTTATCAAACTGAGCAAGCGCGCCGCGATCGGCGTCGGGCTGGAGTTCGATGGCGGATTTCAACAGGAAGATGGACTCAGCTTGACTCCGGGTCTCTATGGAACTATTACGCTCGGTTTTGACTTTCGAATCGGACCATCGATCGGTTTTGGAGATCGTTCTGATGAGCGTCGACTGCGAGCGACGTTACTTTTTCAGTTCTAAGCGATTCCGGTAAAGCAACAGTAAAACCACTTCGACTTCAAATCCAGCCCTCCAGCATGGAAGAGCAAGAGCGACGCACCATCAAGGTGCATCGCAAATTGCTTTCGGCTCTGTATCTTGCGGAAATGCTCAATCTTATGTAGATTGATGCAACTCACCTCGTAGTTTATTCCTCTTCGAGTTCGCCATGACGGAAGAGAAGTTCATTCGTCTGATCGAACAGTACAAACATGCCTGGGAAGAGAAGAATCCAGACTTCGCTGCAGATTTTTTTGTAAGTGATATCGAATACACCGAATCCCCGTTCGAATCTCCTGCTGTAGGCACCGAAGGTCTGAAGAGATACTGGAAGGAGGCGACTTCCCATCAGACTGAGATCAATTTCTCGTATTCAAATATGTTTCTCGACAGCGACCGCGGCGCACTTGAGTGGCAGTGTACGTACAGCAAGAAGGCGACAGGAGCCTGAATCACACTGCAGGGCGCGATGTTCTTCCAGTTTCACGGTGACCGTATTAAACAGTTTCGAGATTACTGGCACAAGATACAGGAATGAAGCTGCTTGAGCAGAAGGTTGCCATTATCACGGGAGCATCACGGGGGCTCGGCAGGGCGTTGGCGCACCGGTTTTCCAGAGAAGGTGCCAGCGTGGTTATCTGTTCTCGGTCCGAAAGGGATATTCGCTCTGTGGAGCATGAAATTCAACGGGAGGGTGGAGAGTGTATCGCGCTGGCTGTCGATATCAGCGATCCCTCAGAAGTTGAAGGCCTCCTTGCAGCCGTGTTCATTCGATTCGAACGTATCGACGTGCTCGTGAACAACGCTTCCGTGTTAGGACCACGAAAGGCTGTGTTGAATTACCCCTATCGTGACTGGCTGGATGTTCTGGACGTGAATCTCACGGGAACATTTCTCGTGACGAGGTCCGTCGTGAATGCGATGGTGGAGCGGCGCTCCGGATCGATTATCAATGTGAGTTCGGGGGTCGGGTCTGTCGGGAAGCCACGATGGGGTGCTTACCTCGTCTCGAAATTCGGCGTCGAGGGATTGACGTGGATGCTTGCTGAAGAACTCAGGGATTGCAATGTTCGGGTAAACGCTGTCGATCCCGGCCCGATGCGGACGTCGATGCGTCACGCTGCCTATCCAGAGGAAGATCCGAAGAAACTGAAGAAACCCGAAGGGATCACAGATGTCTTCCTGTACCTCGCCTCCGAGCGATCGGTAGAGGTGACGGGTCAACGGTTCAAAGCTCAGGAATTCACGATGCCGCGGTGAAGCGAACCCGACCGGCGATTGCAAACTCGAGATTATCGGTTGTTTGATCACTAACTCGCGCATTTCAATGTTGGGTCCTGTATAGAACATCCCAGAACTCCGCTTCGAACAACCATGTTTGCGAAACCATTGCCTGTCGACGAGACTCCGTCATCCGTTGCGTAATGTCGGAGGATGCTCAGTCTTCAAAGTTTTGACTTTCATCCCGTGAAGAAATACACTCTGAAAAAATCGGTCTTCGGTGAGAATCTGCGCCTTGCGTACCCGCAGAAGTTCCTCATCGACTACAAGAACGAGTTGAATTCGGCTCAGTTCGAGGCGGCGACCTCGGTGAATGGCCCGCACCTGATTATTGCAGGGGCCGGAACGGGAAAAACTCGGACGATTGTCTATCGCGTTGCCTACTTGGTTGAGCTTAGCGTGAGGCCGGAGCACATCCTGCTGCTGACGTTCACACGTAAAGCGGCGCAGGAAATGCTCCGACGCGCGGCAATTCTTCTCGATGCTCGCTGCGAAAACGTCGCTGGCGGGACATTCCATTCTTTTGCAAACAGCGTTCTGCGGCGGCACGCCGCCCTGATCGGCTACGAAACGTCGTTTACAATCCTTGACCAAGGGGACGCGGAGGATGTGATCAACCTGATACGTACGAGATTGAAGCTAGACGCGCGGGACCGGCGATTTCCAAGAAAAAAGACGCTCTACGATCTCTACAGCCGTTCCATCAACACGTTGACAACGCTGAGGGAGCTGCTGAGCGAAGATTATCCCCACTACCTGAACCTCGAAAAGGATATTCGGACGGTCCATGCACTCTACGTTGAGTACAAGAAGCAGCACAACTTGATGGACTATGACGACCTCCTGGTTAACTTCGTTCGATTGCAAAAGGAACACGAGTCCGTGCGAGCTGAGCTGTCCGACCGCTACAAATACATCATGGTAGATGAATATCAGGATACCAATCGAATTCAGGCCGAAATCGTTGCCCTGCTCTGTTACAAGCACAGTAACGTCATGGTGGTAGGGGACGATTCGCAGGCTATCTACTCGTTCCGCGGAGGGACGATTCGGAACATTCTGGAGTTTCCAGAAGAATTTCCCGGATGCAAGATCGTGAAGCTGGAGGAAAATTACCGCAGCACGCAGGCTATATTGGACCTCGCGAACGAGATCCTTAAACGGGCGAGGGAGTAGTCCGTTTGTGGCTTGTCCGTCCATGGCTTGTTGGCGGGGTGGGGACGGATCGGAGATCTCCAAATCGAGGTGGGGGGATGATGATACACGAGTTTCTGAACGAATTCAACGACTACGAAAACGGTCACCTCTTCGTGAACAGCGAGTACTATCCAGATTCCATTCGCGGTCTGTGCGAGTTTCTCGAATCTCGAGACTACGTGCAATACATCGGGTCGGGATGCTGGGTAAAAGTCGCTGATATCCCGTCGGTAGAGGAAGTAGAGTACGAGATTGAGAAATTCATGCGGGGTCACCGGAAATTTGTGCGGAACGTGTCCAGCTACTTGCGTACAGTCTTCAAACGGCGATGAAACACGGCGCATTGATCGTTCGACTCCTTCTCCTTGCTGTCTGTGGGTATCTCTTCTTTGCGTTGCTCGAAAGAAATGATCCCATGCGACCGAACGCTCCGATGCCGTTTCTGCTTGCAGCAATCTCCTGGATCGACCTGTTTATTCACGAGGCGGGACATTTATTTTTTGGTGTGTTCGGGCGATTCGTGAATATTTTGGGCGGATCGGTCATGCAGCTGCTCATTCCTCTGGTGTCAGTGGTTGTGCTGTTCCGAACGACGAGACTCATATCGACGTTTGCCCTTTTCTGGCTTGGAGAGAATTTCGTGAATGTCAGTATCTATGTGCGAGATGCCACCAGGATGAAACTGCGGCTCATTTCTCCGGCTGCCACGCACGATTGGAATTACCTCCTCGGCCAGCTCAATTTGCTTGGTGCTACGGATTCGATTGCTGACGTAATATTCTACATCGGCCTGATTGTGTGCTTGACAGGGATCGCCTACGGCACGTTTGTGTCATTCCAGCTGTACCTGACGAAAGAGTCTGATGAACAGGTATCGTTCGGTTCCGGTGTCGACTGATGAAGCGCCACAAGTATACAAAGGTACTCTACACAAATAAGCCGGGAGGAACCCTCCCTCAGCTGATTGTTGCAGCAAACGAAAATCTGCAATCGAAATTCGTAGTCCAAAAAGTCCTGGAGTTGCGGGAGCAGGGAGTTCCGCTGAAGGACGTCGCAGTGCTGTTTCGGTCGTCCTATCTTTCGTTCGATCTTGAGATTGAGCTTGCGAAAGCGAACATCCCGTTTCTCAAGTTCGGAGGGTTTAAGTTCATCGAAACGGCTCACATCAAGGACGTGATTGCGTACCTGCGTGTACTGGACAATCCGCGAGATGTCGTAGCGTGGAATCGAATCCTTCTACTGATTGAGGGTGTCGGACCGCGGACAGCTGAGAAAGTCATCGAAGATATTCTGAAACGACGAATCGGAGCCGACAGGGGCTCCTCGTTTCAGAAATTTTGGTCGGAGTACCAAGCGTACACTGAAAACATCCAGGGTTTGTTCTCGATCTTGGCGAAGGCTGCCCCCGAATCGGTTACGCCGACGGAGAAGGTAGTGCAAATCGTGCAATACTATGAACCCATCTTCCGTTCCCACTATGACGACTGGAGCAAGCGACTGAAAGATCTCGAGATGTTCGAGCAGATCTCCGAGCGCTACCGGGCGGTCTCGAACTTCCTCACTGACCTTGCGCTTGAGCCGCCGAACGAGAGTGTTTCGGACGTCGTGCCTCCTGGCAAAGACGACGAGTGTCTTGTGCTCTCGACAATCCACAGCGCAAAAGGTTTGGAATGGCACAGTGTCTTCATCATCTACGCTCTTGATGGTCGATTCCCCGCCTCCCGCGCTACTCATGATGAGGATGAACTTGAGGAGGAACTTCGTCTGATGTATGTGGCGTGTACGCGTGCGAAGGAAAATCTCTTCGTCACATATCCGATCAACATGTACGACCGGGAATCGGGGATGATACTTTCCAAACCTTCAAGGTTCATCGAGGAAGTGGACGAAAATTTCCTGGAGCCTTGGGTGATTGATGAAGAATGACTGTGAACGCCCCTTGTGTTCTCTAGTCGACGCTGTGACAAGAATCCAACCGCGATCGCAAGGAAAACCGTTGTGAGATCTCGGGTCGGGCACGCAGGCGATTCCGAATCCTCGGTGAGGACTGTGTCATTCGGGTGCGAGAAAGGTCAGGCAAACCATAGAGAATCCGAGGGACCGGTTGACGAGCGGCACCTAGAGATTCGATTATATGTCAGATTGTGGGAGAGAAACGCAGTGTGCGAATTTTGATGGGGTTGCTGGAGTTTCTTCATTTTTGGGTTGATTTTATGGATTCAAATCAATAGGTTTGCGCAGAGCAGCAGGTTCTTTGCGTGTTGTGAGAAAGGTGTTCTAGGTGTAGGAAATAAATCGCATGCTAGGGAAAAAGGGAAAAAAATATGATCCGATGAAAGAGCGCATTGCGAAACACCTCCGAACCGCGGATGAAATCATCCGAACCGGCCGGTACGATGAAGCCATGCGGGAGGTGGAGGCGGTGCTTCGGATCGACCCGAAGAATTATTATGCGCGATCGTTCCAGGAGAGAATCCGCTACTTTCAAAGAAAGGCACAGCAGCAGGTCGAAACGCAAGCGGAGGAAATGGATCGCAGGGTTGAAGTCGTTTCCCAGCTGCTGCAAACTGCGGACAAGTACATAGAGTTGAAGGATTACAAGCGTGCGCTTGATCAGATCGCAAAGGTGTTCGCTATCGATCCGAAGAACTACTACGCTCAGTCGTACTCGGACAGAATCGACATGTTGATGCACGAGCAAATGGGAGTCGAATCCGTAGGGGAAAAGAAGCGGCCGATCCCTGCTCCGGTGCCGCGTCCGAAACAGCCGGAATTTGTACCGGAGAAGGCGTCTGAAGATACCAGGGCGAGTGTTTCGATGTACCGCGAGCTCTTGAAAGAAATGTGGTTTGACGGAAAACTGACCGATGATGAAGTCGAAGAATTGGAGAAAGTACGAGAGACCTTCGGAATCTCGATGCAGCAGCATGAGGAACTCCACAAGGAGGTCAAGGTAGATGCCTACGTCGACGCACTCCGAATCGCCTGGCGGGACGGCGTGGTCACAATGAATGAGAAAGAAGCCCTCGAGTTGATGCGTAAAAAGTTCGCCATCACACTCGAAGAGCACATGAGCGCAGAAGCGAAAATCCTCTGGGCAAAGGGTACCCCCAGTGTCAAAGGGACGATTTTGATCGTCGACGACGAATCGGGATTTCTGCATTGGGTCGCGGGGACCTTGAGGAAGCACGGCTACGAGGTTGTAACTGCTGAAACTGTCGAGGATGCTCTACGGGCGCTGGAAGGCGAGATTCCTGCCTTAATTCTCGCCGATGTCGTGTTCCCGGAGCCAGGATTGAATGGATTCGAATTCTACGGGCGAGTGCGTGAGAACCAGAGATGGAAGAATATACCTTTTCTCCTCATGAGCGCGATCAGTGATGAATTCGTTGTCCGCGCGGGTATGCGGCTGGGGGTCAACAACTTTATCACGAAGCCGTTTAATTTTGAGCTAC